>JBOEFV010000061.1:0-16541 GCA_050633065.1 Bdellovibrionales bacterium | reverse complement strand
TGCGACATTGGATTTTGAATCCGCTTCCGCTACCGAATATTTTTATTAAATTTTTGATGAAATCGCAACCAGAAATGGCTGCTATATAGCCCCAATACCCCTTATTTCCTGAAATCCCGACGAAACCTGTGAATTAGGCAAAAAAAATCCACCTCGAATGGGTGGATAAATAAAAAGCACCAAAAAGGTGCTATTTTCTATTGGTAGCTATGGTGGATTTTTTAAGGATGGATAGGATTACATGTGAAATAGATATTTAGGCTGGCTGTAGGACTAAAGTACTAGCTAGTGCCAGGAGTTGTTCTTTTAAAGCAATATTGGACAATCCAACTGGCGGTTTTTCTGTTATCATTACAGCGATGAAAAAAAACTACAAACACCGCATTCAAATTAAAAAAGCTCAGGATTTCATAAGAAAAAATATAAACCGCGCTCTTAGCTTGGAAGAGGTGGCTAGCTCCGCAGGGGCTTCTAAATATCACTTTATTAGAATTTTTTTTGCTTATTTAGGTGAGACTCCTCTAGAATTTGCAAGAAGACAAAAGATTGAGCTGGCATTAAAAGATTTAACCCAGGAAGAAAAGTCAATTACAGACATTGCATTTGACTTGGGGTTTGACTCCTCTAGCTCTTTCAATAAACTTTTTAAAAAAATGACTCAAATTAATCCGACCAAGTTTCGCAATCTAGGAAAAGAAGATCAAAAAAAAATCATCTATAGTATTTCTATAACAAAAAAAATGGAGGAAATACTTATGTCTTTAAATTTATCAAAAGTACCAGAAATAATTGAAAGGGAAGAAACGGTTATTCTTTCTCATGTATCAACAGGAGGGAGATTTGATGAAATAGCCCCACCAGTTTGGGAGAAATTTTTATCAGTTCTTGGAGAAGGAGGACAAGATCTCAGTCGGTCTGAATTTCTGGGTATAAGCTTCGTTGATAAAGATGAAAATCATCATTATAAGGCAGCAATTACAGTCCCGTCAGATGTGAAGATTATTCTGCCTCAACTAAAGCAAGAAAAATTAGAAAAATCAAAATATGCTAAGTTTTTACTTAAAGGTTCATATGATGGGGTTTGGCCAGCTTTTGACTTTGCTTTTAAAAAATTAAATGAGATGGAATTGGAACTTGCAGACTTCCCTTGTTTGGAAAATTATATTAATGATCCTAGGGAGACCCCTGAAGATGAACTCCTTACAGAGATCTTAATTCCAATAAAATAATATGAAATTTGCAAGCAAAAATGTTGAGCAAAAATTTTCTGAATACCCCATAGCTTTTAGGAGTAAACTCTTGTTGTTAAGAGAGTTGATTTTTGAGGTCGCACGGGAAAACAAGTCTACTATTGGTGAAATCGAAGAAGCATTGAAATGGGGAGAGCCAAGTTATCTCCCCGTTTTAAAAAAAGTGGGAACAACAGTAAGGATAAACTGGTTAAAATCAAAACCAGATCAATATGGAATTTATTTTCATTGTCGAACTAATCTCATAGAGAAGTTTAAACTGATATATGGTGATAAATTTATTTATGAAGGAAATCGAGCAATAATTTTCAGAAAAAAGAACCTTGTTCCCAAAAAGGAGCTAAAACAATGCATTCTTATGGCATTGACCTATCATTTGGATTAGTTTCTAAGTGTTGTCTACCAGGAAGCACACGAAATAGTTGTTGTTAGCCATGAATGGATGAGCCATGACTTTGCAAGATTTTAGAGTACTTTTGTTGTAGTGGTGATATAAGTCATTAAAATAACTTAGTATTTTTAAAAACTTCGTCTTTTTTCTTGTTTTGCGTATTTTAACTAGGAACAAAAACAAAGGAGAGGTTATGACCTTAAAAGACTTTATTGATTATTTAGGAGAAAATGAGGGGATGGAACTTGTCTTTAATTTTAATGGTGAGAACATCAAAAAAGATTATCACATAACAGAAATTTTAAAGAATTCTGTTATGGCCATTGATTGTGGAGGGAAACTTGATCGATGGGAAGAAACAGTCTTTCAGCTCATTGAACCGCGAAACGAAAACAAAGAGCGATTTATGTCAGTCGAGAAAGCGAATAAAATTTTAAAAAAATCGTCGGAAAAGATTAACTTTGATCAAAACTCGAAAGTTATTTTGGAATTTAAACCAGTAGGATCTTTTGCAGCACAAAGGTTTAATCTTTCAGAAGTCCAAATCCGAGGGGATCAATTATTGGTATTATCCTCAGGTGCTGCAAGCACTCAATGTAAAGCTCTGGCTCGAAAGTATAAAAATAAAACAAGCTCATGTTGTGAGAGTGCAAGCAGTGAAGCTAGTTCTAAGTGCTGCGCTTAATATGGGTGAGAAATGTCTGTTGAACTTGATAGCTCCGAATTAATATTGAATATCAAAAAAATGATAGCGAAAAAAGTTTTTCGACCGGAAGATCAGGACGATATTGTTCAAAATGTTATGGTCAAAATTGTTAAGTACGCTAATTTAGATGAACCGGGTTCTTTTTACGCATGGCTAAGGATGGCCGTGCGTTCATCAATTGCCGACTATTTCAGAAAGACTGCTCAAAGTGAAGAGTATAAGGAAGGTATTGGAAATGATGATAGGCAACTCTATGAGGAAGAGATCGACAAAGATTTAACTGCCTGCATTTATCCGTTTCTAAAGAAGATGAAAAAAGAAGAGGCCGAGTTAATTACTAGAGTAGACTTGGAGGGAAAATCTCAGAAAAAAATATCGGAAAATCTTGGGATAAATTATTCAACATTAAAATCAAGAACGACTAAAGCCCGAAAGAACTTAGGAGCTTTAATATCTAAGTGTTGTCCCACAGGGAGCACAGAAAATAGTTGTTGTTAGAGTTTACTTAGTTTGCAAGCTTCTTTGAGAAATTTTTTTAATTCGCCAAATGGGATATCATTTTCGTTTTTAAATTTAAGATTTCTCCTAAATTTACCAGTGCCTTGAAGTAAATTGTTGGGATCTTTGAGCTGGTAGCCAAAAGAAAATTCTATACTGACATGAGCTTTATAAGAAAAGACCCCACAGAAATGCTCATGCCCTTTGATATTGTACAAAGTCCCACCATATTTTTTTGTTTCTTCAATTTGGGGAAAAAGTTCTTTAATAAAGTTTTTTAAAGCTTTTTCTGCTTTGTTGATGTTCATTGATTTAAATCCTTGGCGAACTCAACAATATGTCCATCACAATCTCTAACAATAGCCACTTCAAAGTTCCAAGGTTTAACTTCGGGTTCACTGATAGGTTGAGCTCCATTTTCTATGGCTTTTTTATAAGCTTCTTTTACATTATTGGGAGCAAAGGTAATTTGAGAGCCAAGTAAGTCTCCATCTTGTGAAGCTTTCTTGTAAGGTTTCTTTAAAATCATATCAGCTAGTCCGTGGCTGCAAAAGGCAAGAGTCGTCTCTCCTGTATCCATTTCTGCGTAGTCGCCACTTTCATGTGTAAATTTATGTTTTAACCCAAATGCTTTTTGGTAGAAAGCAATCGTTTTTTTTATATCGTTAACATACAAAATTGAGTAAGACAGTTTCATAAGCCCTCCAAAACTCGATAATAATATCACCTTTGAGGGAATCTTCAATATTTTATTTAAGGATAGAGATAAGCAAGAAAAAGCCCTGCCGTGGTGTTTGAGCAACTCGGCAGGGCTTTTTTTGTTGGTCGGTGCCTGTATAACCGACCCTAAAATCATAGAATTCTATTTTCTCAAGAAATAAAAAACCAAAATCCATTTATTTTTTAGAGGCTGGAGAGCTTTTAGAAAAAACTAATTAAATGGGAGGTTTTTATGAACAGATTATTAGTTAAAAAAGAAATAGATGTAAGGGTCATCTTAAAAAAGTGCTTTGAAGGAAAAGATGGGAAGGAAATAAAGTTTACTGAAGTTCATTTCCTATCTGATGGTGAAATGTGTAAAGCGACGACCTCGAAAGAGGGACTCAAAGAAGGTAAGCAATTTGTAGATTTAGAAGTTTCAGCGAAGAATAACTCTTTAAAACTGAAAATTAAGTAAAAGCCACTCCAGCCTCCTTTTTATTAGCAAGGAGGAAAATATGCTTAATAAGATTGAAAAAATAATATTATTATATCCTGAAATTGCAGTAGGGATGCTGTGTAGTCTAATTCTTTTAATGATCTTGTATGTAAAGATTAGAAGGAGAAAAAGGCTGAAGCTAAAAAGTGAACAAATCATTGGAAAGTACAAGACCAAAAGAACACTGTCTGGTCTTGAGGTTGATCCTGAAGATCCGAGTAAGGCTTATTCGATTAATAATGAATTAGAGCAAGTGATAATTTCTCTGTTCAACGAATTAAAGTTTTTTAAGAGAAAGCCTTATAACTATCTTGAAAAAATAGATGGGAACCTAAAATTAAGGAACATTGATATAAAGAAGCCATTGACCCATAAGATGAATAGAGAAATTTGTTCCGGTCGAGAGGTCTTCACTAATGAGATCGAGAAGATTGATTTCGATAAAAATTCTTCGTTGGCAATATTGAGTCAATCAGGAATCGGGAAAACGACCTTTGTAAAGGTGCTTGTTGCCCAAGCCAATCAACTTAAATTTAGAATTGAGATCATAACAAGCCATAATATGGACTTTCCTTATAAGACATTGAATCCATTTGTTCATGAGGAAAAGTTCAGCTCAATTCTCGATGAATTGACCCAAAGAATTAAAGACAACGAAAATGCAGAGCCTACATTATTAATTCTTGACGAGATTCAAGCCTGGCTACCAGGGCAACCTAAAGAAGTTAAGAAGGCAATTGAAGATATAATCAACCAAGGTAGAAAATTTGGTGTCTATATTGTGCTTGCTTCTCAAACAGTAGCCCTTGGAAAACTGTCGGCAAAAATTGGTATTGATATATCAACTGTATCTTATGTGGCTATTGGTGGTTTCCCTAATGATGCAACTCTCTCGGCATTGGGAGTTCCACCTATCAAAAGAATATACCAGAAAGACTTACGAGGACTTTTTTACTGTGGCAGGTCAGAGCTAAAACCGATAAAAATATTTTCCCAAGTTAAAAAAGCTGGCCTTGGGGAGTTGGTAAAATGAAGCCAATCCTTTTAAGACAGGATTTTGATTACTTCACTGGGACAATAAGCGATCCGCAATCAACTATTTTTAGAGAAAAAGATGTTGAACAGAGATTTAAAAGTCCAAGGCTTAAGAAAATAATGAAAATCTTTGGACTCAAACGAAGTGATCTAGACTATGAAAAGCCAAGAATAGAATATGTTTTTTTCAAGAAAGATAGAAGTATTAGAGTTTATATTAACCAATATTATATTCAGGTGCAGTTTAACGGTGGTTTTTGGGTAAAAGAACGAGCTAAAGAAAAACTTTTGGCATACCTTAAAAGAATTAAAAAAGAATATGGAATAGAGAATCTGAAAATCACAAGGATAGATATAGCCAGTGATATCAACTTGCCTATTGATAAGCTGATCCAATTTCGGCCAGGATATAAACTCGTTGGAAGAAGTAAGAATATGCAGATCAATGATTATATAAACCCGAAAACATTTGAAAAACAGGCAACTGGATTCAGAAATACAAGAACCCAATTACTTGTTTATGACAAACTTGAAGAGATTGCTAGGAGCAAACCCACAAAAAAGACGGAATTTTATAAAAATCTCTATAAAGACCAAGAGGTTGTTTCAAGGCATGAGATTCGATTGTTTAAGGATAGATCAAAAACCTTTCAAGATGAGATATTGGGAGCAGAGACAGTTGAGGAGCTAACCTGTGGAATGAATAAGGTATTGGATTATTTTTTCAAATATTATTCTATTGAAAAAAATAAAAAGCCTGCTCGTAGCTGGAGCAGGCAAAAGAAAATTGTTTTAAGTGGAACTTAAGAAGCTTCTTTATTAGAAGAGTTGATTATCGCTGTAAGATAATTGACATGAACTGAAAAGCATATTTCATTTGTGAGCCAGAAAATAATGTATTTGTCATTTTTTGACTTGCTCACTCTTTGAAAGTTGCAAAAATTTACTGTATTTGATTTATTGTTTTCTTTTTCCATTTTTCCTCCTGTGGTTATGGTTTCGCAAAAGAATGAGCCATAACATAGAGGAAATAATGGTAAGAAACTTTAATGTTCGGTTCCATTTTTGCTGTTCTTAAGAATAAAATCATTTACAAGCTCTTGATGGTACTCATGAATTTCTTTTTTTAGATTCTTTTTAGCCTCATTGTGTTTCTCGACTTGCTTGGCGAGAAATATTTCAGCATCTCTTAAATATTGTTCTTTCTCTTTTAGAGATTGGGCAAAGCTATCGAGTTTTAATTTCTCATCTCGAATTTTATAGAGGTTGTTAAGAGAGCATTGCATCTCTAAAAATTGGTCATTCAAAAATGATAATAGCTTAACAGTCAGCCATGCACCAAAATTCAGTACTGGTAGATGAGTAAGCAATTGAATGGGGGAATAGGTAAAAACAATATAAACACTTGTAATTAACCCAAGAGATTTTATTAGAAAAATTAGTGAAAAAAAAATAAGTCTTAAAAGTTTAATGATGAGCATGAATCCTCCTCTAGTAATTTTTTTCAAAGGGCTCATCTTGAGATCACCCCTTTGGAAAAGTAATTTCTAGAGGAAGGGCTTTATATTAGGCGAGTTTAATCTTCTTCTTTCTTGCTGTTTTGATGTCAAATTTGTTTTCGCTATAGTTCTTTGTATGCCTGATATACTTATTGGTAGTTTCGATAGACTCGTGGCCGAGTATCTCCATGCATTCCTTAAGGCTGAAGCCATCGCCAGTTTTTGAGTTGATGATAACTGAATTGACAATGGAGTAAGCAAAGCTGTGCCTCATTTCATGGATGACATAGTTTAGTTTTTTACCATTAAGAAGTTTTCGCCATTTTTTTGTGGCTTCCCCTGGATGGATTGGCTCTGCTGACTCAATGAGATCATAAATTTCTTCAGCTGACATTTTAGATTGTGAAGCGGTGTAGGGGATATGTCGAGATTCTCCCGTTTTTGTAGCTTTAGTTATTGGCTGATCATGCTTGCCATAACCGAGTTCATCGAGTTGCTTGTCAATATAAAGACTGTCTTCACACATAGAGCTAATAATATCACTATTGTTCTTTGGCTCTAGTGCTAAGGCCAAGGCTTCACTTCTGCGAAGCCCAAACTCCCAGCAAAGCTTTAGGATTTTTAGTTGTGGGTCTTTTGCAATGAGTTTTTTTATTTTTTGCCAATCAAGATCGTTGATGACTCGACGTTTCTTATAGTCTTTTTTATTTTTTCTCGTCTTTTCAAGCTTGGCAAATTGTCGGGGGGTAATAGGATCAAATTTTATAGCTGAATAACGATTAGGATATTCTTTATGCAAATGCTCCATGAAATTATTCATTAACCAAATGATTCGTAAAATTGTGTTTTTTGAGCGAAGAGTTCCTTTCTCAAAAATACGTTCTTCATCTTCAATGTTGTCTGCAAGATTTAGTAAACAATGTCCCCATCTTTTTTGAAGGTTTGGCCACTCATTGACCTTGCTACTTTGAGATTGGAACCAGTTAAGTCCACAACGCACGAAATTATTTAAACGATTGGTGATGTCTTTTTTCTGTTCATTCAAGAATTCACTTTTTGTGTTTTCTATAAACTCTAGGACTACTCTGTTCGGTAAGTAAGCTGTTTTTATCTTGTACCGGATTCCAGCTCGATATTCTGCTGGATCAAGCCCGTTCAGATAGATACATAAATTTTCGAGTTCTCTTTTACTATGAAGATAGTCTTTATAAAATCTTATGGGGAGTCGTTGCCAAGTTTGTTTTGGCTGGTTTTTGGCTTCTTTTTTGGTTTTGTACTTAAACTTAATATTTCTTTTGATAACCTTCACTGGCTTCGAGTCTTTAGTCTGCTTTTCTTCATAAACGTTCCAAGGGCAAACTGTATCGACTTCCTCATTCCAGGTTCTTTTTTTAGCTTTTTCTCTGACCTTAACCTGATTAGCGATCCAGCGCTCAATAACACTAATTTCTGACTTTTTGACCTTCTTATGACGGCCCATTTGATACCTCCGATGTTAAATTCATCGGAAGCTAGACTAAAAACCTTTAGAAATTTGCTGGTAGATAGCTACCAATTTGAGAAACTAGCTACCAAAAATATGATTGAGAAAAATATAATAAAAAAGCACTAAAAATGGTGGCCGATCCGAGATTTGAACTCGGACTCCGAAGAACGCGATTTTGAATCGCGCGTGTCTACCAATTCCACCAATCGGCCATTTTTTATGCTATTTTTTATCTATCCTCCTCAAAAATTCTGCGGATTTTGAATCCAACGTGTCTACCGATTCCACCACCGGAGCACATAACAGCAGTGAAATTTATGTGAAAAGTAGAGGGAATACAATGAAAAATTGTAGTTTATTTCGTTGAGAAGGACGGTGGTTTAGGGTATGACATGTTCAGGCGGAAGAGGCTGCCTGAGTTCGTAAAAGACGATGTCACCTCCGTAAGAAGTATACATATTTTATAAATACAAACTTTAAGGCTTAAAACGAACAAGGGCTTTTGATGGGGTTATGTATGAAAGCAATAAAAGAGGCTAAGGCACAGGCTAAAATGGTGTCAAAAAAAGAGAACATACAGTTGAAGAAAGCTTTAGAAGTTGTGGCAAAAAGGGCTGGGAAACCTTCTTGGAAGGCTTATAGTGATGCAGAGGCTTTTTAAAAGGCTGATGGGGGCTATTTACTGACATATAAAGGTCAGTACTTAGTTGTTCAAAGGGAGTATGTAGAGAGCTTAGGGCTTGATCCTGAGGCTGAAGTCTGGAGACGTGTAGGCTTTGATGTGAGCACTAGTAGATCAAGAGACCTTATAATTGAACACTTGGATGGAGTTTATAAATAGAAGTGGTGTTTTAAAAGTCTAAGGCTTTGGCACCATATGTATAAGTATTTAGACAGTGCTGGAAAAACTTCATAAAATGTCCCTATATTCGATGTGAGAAGATATACGATTGCTTTTTGTCTCATTAAGTGTTAAAAAATAGGCAGTCTTATCGAGACTAAAGCCTTAAAATATTGAACGTAATCTCAGAGGAGTTTTTAATGGTGTCTTTTAATGTTGGTGACAATGCAGTTTATCCTGGGTACGGAGTGGTTAAGGTCACGGCAATTGAGACAAAAGAATTCTTCGGAACAAAAGAGATTTTTTATTCAGTTAAAATTGAAGACTCCGGAGCTAAAGTAATGGTTCCACAAAACCGTGTTGAGGTCGTGGGGCTTCGTCCGATCATCACTGAGAATCAGGCTACAGAAGTTATCAGTATTTTAAAAGAAAAAGAGACTAAGGTTGATAACCAGACTTGGAACCGTAGGTATAGAGATTATATGGACAAGATTAAAACAGGGTCTGTATATGAAATTGCTGAAGTTTTAAGAGACCTTTTTGTCCTTAAAGTGGATAAAGATTTGTCTTTTGGTGAGAAAAAGATGCTTGAAACAGCAAGAAACCTTCTTTTAAGAGAATTGACTCTTGCTACCAAAGAAGAAGTTTTGAATTCTGACGAAGTCGCTGCTATCTTCGGTCTTAATGACGCAAGAAAAACAGCAATCCAATAATAAGAGTTCTATTAATAAACCCGTTCGAGTACGTTTTGCTCCAAGCCCTACAGGGTATCTTCATGTAGGTGGAGCAAGAACAGCGTTCTACAACTACATTTTCGCTAAAAAACACAATGGCACATTCATTCTTCGAGTTGAGGATACGGATGAAGCTCGCTCAACTAAAGAGTCTTTGATCTCAATGATTGATGACATGAAGTGGTTGGGGTTAAAGTGGCAAGAAGGCCCTCAAGATGCTGAGCTAAATTCACTTGGTGATAAAGGGCCGTACTTACAAAGTGAGCGAAAAGCTATTTATAAAGAATATGTTCAAAAGCTTCTGGATTTAGGAAAAGCTTACTACTGTTTTTTAACAGAAGAAGAGTTAGATGTTCAAAGAGCTGAAGCAAAAGCTGCTAAAAAACCTTTTAGGCCTCTGAGCCCTTATAGAGACTGGCCTGTAGAAAAGGCTTTAGAAAAAATAGCTGGCGGTGAAACTGCAGCTGTAAGGTTTAGAAATGATTACGGTGATACGCCTTTTACATTTACTGACTTAGTGAGGGGAGAGGTTTCTCTTCCATCTTCAATGATCGGGGACTTTGTAATTGCTAGATCTACAGGAGTTCCTGTTTATAATTTTGTTTGTGCAATGGATGATGCCTTAATGGAAATCACTCATGTGTTTAGAGCTGAAGAACATTTAAACAACACGCTTAGACAGCTTATGATTATGGAGGCTTTTGGTTTTGACCGTCCTACCTATGGGCACATGTCTATTATGCTAGGAGAAGATAAACAAAAATTATCAAAGCGCCACGGTGCTGCTTCAGTGGGTGAGTTTAAAGAAGGTGGTTACTTACCAGAAGCTTTAACAAACTTTATAGCTTTAATGGGGTGGAGTTCTCCATCAGGAGAAGAAATTTTATCTTTTGATACCATGGTTAAAGAGTTTTCAGATGACAGGTTAAATCCTGCTTCAGCGGTATTTGATAAAGAAAAGCTTAAATGGATGAACGCTCAGTATTTAAGAGCGCTAAGTCCAAAAGAATTTTGGAGCCACATGACTGGCTACTTAGATTCATCATGGAAATTTCCAGAAGGAGAAGAGTGGGTGTCAAAAGCATGTAATGCTTTAAAGACATCGATGACTACATTTATTGATGGTGTTGAGCTTTTTTCAATGCTTAGACTTGGAGATGATCTATCACTAGATGATAAAGCAAAAGATGTGCTTACGTGGGACTCGACAAAGACAGTTTTAAAAGTTTGGATTGAAGCACTAACTCAAACTGATAAAGAGTATTTTGATACTGATGATGTAGATACTTTTACAGCTTTAGTTAAAGAAAAAGCTGAAGTTAAGGGAAAGCATTTGTTTATGCCTCTTCGTGTGGCCTCTATTGGCAGAGCTCACGGTACAGAGATTAAAGACCTTATTCCACTTATTCCAAAGGGTGAGTTAATAAGAAGAGCTGAGACGTTACTTTAAAATATTAAGGGGGGATGTATGAATCAAGAAAAAGCGAGTATGCCGCCAGGAGGCTTTATGCATAAGATAATTTGGGGGGCTTTACTGTGGTCTCAGTTTATTTATGCGTTTGTGTGCTACACAACTCAAGGGGACTTTTTGTTTAATATTGAAGAGGCAGAGCAAGGAGTAGTTTTTGTTATTCTGTCTGGAGTGGCCTTAGTTGCAAGCGTCCTTCTTCCTAAGGTTTTGATTTCAAAGATTAAAGCCGTGTCGATAGAGGAGTCTTATCAAAAGCACCTTCTTCCTTTAATTATAAAATTAGCTCTTTTAGAGTCTATTGTGATTTTCGGACTGGTTTTAAGTTTTAATTCTGAGAAAAACTTTGTGGCGCCATTTTTAGTGGTTTCAGTAATAGGCTTTTTGTTCTCTTTTCCAAGAGAGGGAGTGGTTAGAAAGTCTGTCAGCTTAAGCGCATAGTTTGTAAACTGATTAAAAGCTCAGTATAGTGTATTTATGTTCACATTAGATACTGAGTTTAAACCTTCTGGAGATCAGCCTGAGGCAATTGAAGAAATTGTTGGTAGGTTTAAAGAGGGGATTAAAAGGCAAACCTTATTAGGTGTTACAGGCTCTGGTAAAACATTTACCATGGCCAACACCATTAAAGATTTAGGTGTTCCAACTTTAATTCTGGCTCCAAATAAAACCTTAGCAGCTCAGCTTTATGTAGAGATGAAGTCTCTTTTTCCTAAAAATGCTGTAGAGTACTTTGTTTCTTTTTATGATTACTATCAGCCAGAAGCGTATGTCCCTTCAACAAATACTTTTATAGAAAAAGACTCAGCAATAAATGAACAAATTGATAGAATGAGGCATTCGGCCACTCACGCACTTTTAGAGCGAAAAGATGTGATCATTGTAAGTTCAGTTTCTTGCATTTATGGTCTAGGGTCTCCTGATTCTTATGAAGGAATGAGTATAGAGCTTGAGCCAAATCTTGAAATGGGAAGAGATCAATTCTTAAGAGAGCTTTTAAAGATTCAGTACGGCAGATCTGATGTGGATTTTCACCGTGGTACATTTAGAGTGCGCGGCGACACAGTAGATGTTCATCCAACTTATGAAGAAGAGCGTGCTTTAAGGGTGGAGTTTTTCGGAAATTTTGTTGAACAAATCTCTTGGATCGATCCTGTTAGAGGCAAAACTTTAGAGCGAGTTCAATCAGCTTCAATTTTTCCAGGGAGTCATTATGTGACCTCCCCTGAAAGGCTTGAAACTGCTGTAAATCAAATTAGAGATGAGTTAAGAGAGCGTATAGTCTATTATGATGGTATCGGTGAAACGGAGCTTAAAGAGCGGATAGAAAAAAGAACTTTATATGATCTAGAAATGATTGAGGAGCTTGGGTTCTGTGCAGGGATTGAGAACTACTCAAGGCNNCGGTGAAACTCCTCCAACATTATTAGAGTATTTCCCGGATGATTTTTTAACCATTATTGATGAGTCTCATGTGACTGTTCCTCAAATAGGAGGAATGTTTAAAGGAGATAGAGCAAGAAAGATCAACTTAGTTGAGCATGCTTTTAGATTGCCTTCAGCTTTAGACAACAGACCTTTAAATTTTGAAGAGTTTAATAAGATAGTTGATAAGGTAGTGTATGTTTCAGCAACACCTGGAAACTATGAGCTTGATGAAACAAAGGGTCTTATAACAGAACAGATCATTAGGCCCACGGGTTTGATTGATCCAGTGGTTGAAGTGAGGCCTGCAACCCACCAAGTAGATGATGTGGTTGGAGAATGTAAGAAGATCATTAAAAAAGGATTTAGGGTTTTGTTAACGACTTTAACAAAAAGAAGTTCAGAAGATTTGTCAAAATACATGGCTTCACTAGGTTTTAAGGTTAAGTACCTTCACTCAGATATAAAAACTATGGAAAGATCTGATATTTTAAGAGATCTTCGTTTAGGTGTGTTTGATGTTTTAATAGGTATTAACTTACTTAGAGAAGGGCTTGATTTACCTGAAGTGGCTTTAGTAGGAATTTTAGACGCTGATAAAGAGGGCTTTTTAAGGTCTGAAAGGTCTTTGGTTCAAACAATAGGTCGAGCTGCAAGAAACTCAGAAGGACGTGTAATTTTATATGGAGATAAAATTACAGACTCTATGAAAAAAGCCATTGGTGAGACTGAAAGAAGGCGAGGAATTCAAGAGGCTTATAATGAAGAGCATGGGATCACTCCAAAAACGATTATTAAAGATATTAAATCAGGTCTTACTGAAGCATACGTTGATGCGCACGGCGAAGATGTAGAAGCTGGTATTTATCAGTTAAGAGAAAAAGTGGTTTCTTATAAGGCTAAAAAGGGTGGTCTTGATAAAGAACTTGAAAAATTAAAGAAGAAAATGAAGAAGGCTGCTGATAAACTAGATTTTGAAGAAGCTGCAAGATTAAGAGATGAGATTAAACGCCTTCAGATTATGGATTTGGAACTTTCTTAAATGACAGTCACTGAGGAGTTACTAGAACCAAAGGATCAGGCGGCAGCTTTGCCTAAAGAGCCAGGGGTTTATTTAATGAAGAATCAGGCTGGTGTAATCATTTATATTGGCAAGGCAAAGGTTTTAAGAAATAGAGTTAAGTCATATTTTGTAAAGCAAAAGGGGCGACAGTTAAGGCTTAAACATTTAATTAAGCAAATTTTTAAAATTGATTATATGGTGACAAGTTCAGAGGTTGAGGCTTTCTTGTTAGAGGCTTCTTTGATTAAAAAGCACAAACCTCGTTATAATATTAGGCTTAAAGATGATAAGTCATATCCTTATATAAAGTGTAGTTTGTCTGAAGATTTTCCAAGATTTTATGTTTCAAGAAAAGTATCTACAAATAAAAAAGATCTTTTTTATGGTCCTTTTACATCTGGTTACTTGGTTAGAGAGAATATTAAGTTCTTAAATGGTATTTATAAAATTAGAGATTGCTCTAATGGATTTATGAAAATCAGAAAAAGGCCGTGTTTAACTCATGAAATCAAAAGGTGTACAGCTCCTTGTGTTGAGATGACCACAAAGAGGAAGTATCAAAACCAAGTTAAAAAAGCGATTGCTTTTTTAGAAGGTGATACTGAAAAGGTTTTAAAAGAAGTTGAAGAAAATATGTATAAAGCTTCTTTAGATGAGGAATTTGAAAAAGCAGCAGAATATAGAGATCAGTTAGAGGCTGCAAAAATTATTTTAGAAAAGCAAACTGTGGTTGCTAGAGAAGACATTGATAGAGATGTTGTTTCCTGTGTAGCTGATGAAAATGGCTCTTTGGTGTCTATGATTCACACTAGAAAAGGGAGAGTTTTAGGGCAAAAGACTCATTTTTTAAGTAAGCTTCAAACAGGGGTTGAGGATCAAAATTTAAGAGAAAAGATTTTGTCTTTTTTAAATCAATATTATGTGGATAATTTTATTCCAGATGAGGTCTTATTAGATCAGGATTTAGGAAGAGATTTAAATAGGCTTTTTAAAGACGTTTTAAAAGAAAGAAGTTTAAGAGATGTGGCTGTAGTGCATGTTCCAAACTCTGAAACTAAGTCTGTACTTGATATGGCAAGAAGGAATGCTGAAGAGCACCTTAAAAAGTACACGGACAAATCTAATAAGCAAGAAAAAGCTTTGGTAGAGATTAAAGAAAAGCTTGGGCTTTTAGAGGTTCCTGAGCGTATAGAGTGTTATGATATTTCAAATTTTCAAGGGGATCAGTCTGTAGGAAGCCAGGTTGTTTTTAACGGTGGTGCTTCAAGTCCTGAAGACTATAGAATTTATAAGATTAAGACTGTTGTAGGGCCTGATGATTTTAACTCGTTAAAAGAAGTCTTAACAAGACGCCTTTCTCATACAGAGTATCAAGACCCGCAGCTGATTGTGATTGATGGTGGAAAAGGGCAGTTAGCAAAAGTTGTTTCTGTTTTAAAAGAACTTGGGCGAGAAGATTTGGCTGTTGTGGGTCTGGCAAAGTCCAGGGAGAAGGGAAGCTTTAAAGATACAGAGCTTGAAAGAACAAGTGAGAGGTTCTTTCTTCCAGGGCGTGCAAATCCAGTTTTATTTAAACCTTATAGTGAGGGTTTAAGAATTTTGACAAACCTTAGAGATGAAGCGCATAGATTTGCAATCACACACCATAGAAAGCTTAGGGATAAGAAAATGATGGATAGTGTTTTTGCTGGCATTTCAGGCTTTGGCCCTAAGAGACAAGAGAGGCTTAAAGAGTTCTTAAAAACACAAGGGGACTGGACCAGTATTACTGAAGAGCAGGTCAAAGTTGCAACAGGAGCGAGTGTGAAAGTGTCAAAAGAGATACTTGGGCATTTACATGGCCTGGTTAAGGAAAAAGACTAGTTACGGGTTAATTTATTGGTTTTTAAATAGTGGTTTTGTTAAGATTTCTTTTTAACAAAGAGGATTTATTATGGTGATTACAAATTTAGAAACAGTTCCTGGTTATGAAACAGTAGAGCATTATGGTTTAGCTCAAGGTTCAAGCGTTAGGTCAAAGCATGTTGGTAGAGATATGATGGCGGGCCTGAAAAACCTATTTGGTGGAGAGTTAAAGGGCTACACAGAGCTTTTAAATGAATCAAGAGAAGAGGCGATAAAAAGGCTTACGGCTCAGGCGAATTCACTAGGAGCAAACGCTGTTGTGAATGTTAGGTTTTCAACATCATCAATTACAGCAGGAGCATCTGAAATTTTTGCTTATGGAACAGCTGTAAGGATACAAAAATAAAATGTTTAATTTACTGGTAGTATTAACACTGCTTATATTGGGTTTTGTAATTGGATCTGCAAGAGAGAAAAAGCATTTTGAGTCTCTAAGAAAAAGAGAAGGCTTGTTAAGCGCTATTCCTTGGCGCTCAAATGGGAAAAAAGAAGATTTTTCTAAGTATCAAGAGGGAAGCTTAGTGACAGGCCATGTGGTTATTGGACAGGACTACTTTAAAGCCTTCTTAGCAGGTCTTGTAAATCTTGTGGGTGGAAGAATGTCATCTTATGAATCTCTTTTAGATAGAGGACGTCGAGAAGCTTTGTGTAGGCTTAGGGAGTCTGCAAGGGACTGGGAGTGTAGAGAGATTGTAAATGTTCGTTTTGAAACAAGCATTATTGGTGAAAACCAAGGAAAGCAAAAGTCTGGAGCTATTGAAGTTTTTGCTTACGGTACAGCTTTAAAATAACGTGAAGTACACACCAAAAGAAACTCCTCCAGAGGGAATTAACAGATCTATTGAAGAGCCTGTAAAGTTTTTACTTAAGTCATTAGGTATCTTAAGTGTTATTTTAGGCTTTTTTTATATAGGTTCATATTTTATACCTCCAGTTTTAACAGCCCTAACACCAAAAAGTGTGGAGAATAAACTTGGGGATGTTCTTTTTAGTGCAAAGTTTAAAGAAAAGACATCATCTCCTGATAAGGCGACTCAAGAAG
>JBOEFV010000060.1:0-17007 GCA_050633065.1 Bdellovibrionales bacterium | reverse complement strand
AATAGAGGCCGCACCAATAGCCGTATCATTTAAATCACCTTTTATGATGGTGACCTGCGTAAGCTTTGAATCAAGGCCTGGAATCTTCCAAATACCGTCAATACGAACCTCATCAACACTTAAACCCTCTGTGCTCTCAATAACTTTTTCACAAGCTCTTTTCATTGCAAGAAGAGAAGCTTGTAAAATATTAAGTTCATCTATTTCCTCAGGAGAGCACGCACCAATACCATAATAGTGATCTCTCATGATCACCTCACTAAACTCTTTTCTTTTTTTAGGAGTAAGTTTTTTTGAGTCTGTTAACCCGTCGGGGATAAGCTCACCTTTTTTAAAGGCCACTGCAGACGCAACAACGGGGCCAAATAAGCAGCCCCGTCCAACTTCATCAATGCCTATAATTAGACTCAATGTAGTATTTATTTTTTAGCTTTTTTAGTAACAACAAGCTCTGATTCAATTCTTGCAGCTCTTCCTCGAAGTTCACGAAGATAGAAGATTTTAGAACGTCTAACTTTACCTTTTGCAAAAACTTCTACTTTATCAATAGCAGGGCTTGCTAAAGGCCATGTTCTTTCAACACCAAACTGACCAGACATTTTTCTAACAGTAAAGCTTCTTCCTGTTCCAGACCCTTGAACCTTAATTACGTTACCTTTAAAAAGCTGAATTCTTTCTTTCTCACCTTCTTTAATTTTAACGTGAACAGTAATAGTATCACCTGTGTTAAACTCAGGTAATTCTCTTTTTGTATTAAACATATTTGCAACTTTTTCTGCGAACTTCATCTATAAATCCTTGTTAATAACATTCCTGGAAACAGTAGTTGATACCACCACATAAAATAGTGGTCAAGAGAAGAGGGGCACTACTTCTCCCCCAAACAGCTTTTAACAGCCTCAGAGGCTTTTTTCAGCCATTCAAGGCTCCTTTTTTGAGATCTTTGAGCTCTATAGCCCTCTATTTTCTTATGATCTCCTGAGAGCAAAACCTCAGGGACCTCAAGCCCTTTCCAGCTCTGAGGCTTTGTATAAGGCTCTGCCTCCACAGCTAAAAGACCACTTGAGAAAGAGTCCATTCTAATCGACTCTGAGTTGCCTAAGACTCCAGGCAGAATTCTTACAATTGTCTCCATAATACATAAAGCAGGGAGCTCTCCACCATTTAAAATAAATGGGCCTATAGAGACTCTTTCATCAAAAAGCTCTTCAATGACACGATTATCAGCACCAGCATATCTGCCACATAGAATAATTAGCCCTCTTACCTTCTCACCCTCTTTGACAATAAGCTCAGCTCTTTTTTGAGTCCAAAGCTCTCCTGAGGGGCAGGTGTAAAGAGCTTTTACTTCAGAACGGTTTAAATCCATTTTCCTAAGAAGTTTATTAAATGCTTCTTCAATAGGCTCTGGCTTTAATACCATTCCATCACCACCCCCATAAGGAGTGTCATCAACAACCTGGTGCTTTCCAAGGCCTGACTCTCTGAGGTTTTCAATAAAAAGCTCAGCTTTGCCTTCTTCAAAAGCCTTTCCAACAAGCCCAAAAGACTCTTTTGATTTAATTGCCTCTATAGATTCTGGAAAAAGTGTAATTACACCAATTTTCATTTCTTTGACCCGCTCAAAAAATCTTCATCAAAGAGCTCTTCAGGACAGTTCACCGCAATAAGTTTTTCAGCCTCTTTTACTTCAGCAATAAAGACTTCAACATAAGGAATTTCAACTTCACCTCCTGAAGGAAGCTCTACTCTTAACAGGTCATGAGCTGCTGTTTCTGAAAACCCACAGACTGTTCCTTTAAGTTCTCCATCAAGATAAACCTCAAAGCCCTTAAGCTGATTAAGGTACCTTTTCCCATCACTTGTCTCTTTAAAAATATCAGCAGCCACACTCACCTCAGCACCTCTAAAAAGTTCTGAGTCATTTCTAGTGCTCACACCTGAAAGTTTGATTATAAGCCCTTCATTGGCTCGTCTAAGCTGCTCTATTGAATAAGCTTGTTCTTTAATAAACAGCTCTGTTTTTTTTGTTAAGTAAGAGTCCTCTTTATCAAAGATCTTAAGAAAGACCTCTCCCTTAATACCATGAGCTTTTGATATAAAACCAATCTTTATAAGCTCTTTTCCCAAAACTAAACTCCTCCAAGTTCCAAAAAAAAAGCCAGAGACACCTCTGGCTTTAAAGTCATCTAAAAATAATACTAACGAGTTTTACTCAATAATTTCTAGAGCTGTACGTCTTTGTATTTTAGTACTAGCAGCTGTTAGGATCGTTCTCATTGAATGAGCTGTACGTCCTTGCTTACCAATTACTTTACCCAGATCTTCTTTAGCAACTTTCAGTTCGTAAACTGTTGTTTGCTCGCCTGGAACTTCTTTGACCTCAACACTATCAGGATTGTCAACTAACGACTTAGCCATAAACTCTACTAAATCTTTTAAACTTTCTGCCATTTCAGCACTCCCCGTTAAAAATTTTGTGCCTAGTCAAAAACTAGAGCACCTTACGCTGGCTGTTCAGCCTTCTTTATGAGAGATCTTACAGTATCAGAAGGTTGCGCACCTTTGTTAATCCATTCTTGAATACGATCTAATTTAAGATCGAGTTTTTTTTCACTTCCACGAGCTAGAGGATTGTAACGTCCTACGATCTCGATGAATTTTCCGTCTCTAGGTCTTCTTGAGTCAGCGACCATAACTCTATATTTAGGGTCATGTTTTGAACCCTGACGTGATAATCTAATAACAACCATTTGTAGTAATCTCCTAATCAAAGAGAAAGTCATACTAGACTCAACCTAACAGTTCAAGTCCAAACAACCTCTATTCTCTCTAAATTTAAATTATTTACAATTAAAAAGGAAGCCCTCCCATAGGATTTCCACCTTTTTTTCCACCCATTTTCATCATTTGAGTCATCATTTTCTGGCTCTGCTCAAACTGTTTCACAAATTTATTCACATCCTGAACTCTTGTGCCTGAGCCTTTAGCAATTCTAAGGCGTCTAGAACCATTTAAAACCTTGTGATTTTTCCTCTCCTGCCTTGTCATTGAATTGATAATTGCCTCAATTTTCTTCATTTCATCTTCAGGAGGAGCCATCCCCTTCATTTGCTTCATCATTTGACCAGCGCCTGGAAGCATTCCCATAATAGATGTCAGACCACCCATTTTTTTCATCATATGAAGTTGTTTCAAAAAATCCTCTACAGTGAACTGCCCTTTAGACATTTTCTTAGCTGACTCCATAGCCTCTTTTTGGTCTACAACCTCTTGAGCCTTTTCAACTAAGGAGACCACATCACCACGGTCTAATATTCTACTGGCAAGCCTATCAGGGTGAAATATTTCAAGTGCTGAAAGCTTTTCCCCTGTACCAATTAACTTAATAGGCACCCCAGTGGCCTCTCTAATACTTAATGCGGCACCACCTCTAGCATCACCATCAAATTTAGTAAGAACAAGCCCTGTAAGACCTAATGTCTTATCAAAACCCTCAGCAACACTTACTGATTGCTGTCCAAGCATGGCATCTGAAACCAATAAAACTTCTGAAGGGTTAGAAAGGGCTTTAAGCTCTTTTAACTCTGTCATTAAGGACTCATCTATCTGAAGACGACCCGCTGTATCTAGAACTAAAACCTCAATATTATTTTGCTCAGCCCATTTTTGAGCAAGCTTATAGTTCTCCACAGGAGATAAGCTCATATCAGCATCATAAAAAGGAGTGTCCGTTTGTTTAGCCAAAATCTTTAACTGTTCAACCGCGGCAGGTCTTTGAAGATCTAAAGGGATTAACCCCACTGTTTTCTTAAATTTCTTTTTAATAAATATTGAAAGCTTACCCGCAGTGGTTGTCTTACCTACCCCTTGAAGCCCCACTAACATTATCTGGGAAGGAGTTTTTTTAAGATCAATAAAGAATGTCTCACCGCCTAAAACACGGACGAGCTCATCGTTAACAATTTTTGTAAACTGTTGATCTGGGGTAACTGACTTTAAAACAGCTTCGCCAAGAGCCTGCTCTTTTACACGCTCCATGAACTTTTTAACCACCATGAAATTCACATCGGCCTCAAGCAAAGCCATTCTAATTTCTTTTAAAACAGACTCTAAATGAGCCTCTGTGATCTTAGTCGTTCTTAATTTAGCAATTGACCCTAAAACTTTATCTGAAAGATTTTGAAACATATCCTACCACCTCTTAAACTGGCTGCGGCTTAACGTGAAGACTACGAGCCCATGGAAAATAAATAAACTCACTATTGTCACAGCCGCTGCTGATTCAAATGAAACATCAGAAACGCCCAGAACACTATACCTAACGCCGTTTATTAAGTATAAAACTGGATTAAATAGAGACACCTGCTTCCAAAAAGGGCTTAGATTATTCAAACTAAAGAACACTCCACCTAAAAAAGCCAAAGGCTGAAGAACAAACGCTGTTACAGCACTCATTTGATCAAACGTTTTCGCTAAAAAAGCTACAAACATCCCAAGCTTTGCATATGCCAAAGCCCCACCAACAAGGAAAAACACTAAACTTGGAACTGAGTGAATCTCCATAAAGTGTCCAAAGTGTGATCTATAAAAAATTTGCCCAACCAAAAGAGTCACTGAAGAAACAATAAGCCCCCTTGTCACTCCACCTAAACACATGGCCCATATAATTTGCTGTCTACTTAAAGGTACAACTTTTAAATCTTCTAAGTCTCCTGAGAATTTACCACTAACGATAGAAGACGACGTGTTTTGAAATGAGTTGTTGAGACACGACATCATAACAAGCCCTGAAATCAAAAAGGCCAAGTACGGAATATCAAAACCCGTATCAATACTACTCCCTAAACTTACCCCAAAGATAATAAGATAAAGACTTGAGTTGATCGCTGGAGTGATTACTGTTTGCACTGCAACCTTCATAAATCTTCTTATCTCTTTCCAAAAAAGCATAATAAAAGGATTAAATCTAATATCTTGTTTACTTGAAAACACTACGACTTCCCTCCTAAAATTCTTAAAAAAGCCTCTTCTAAAGAGCCCTCTTTAAGCTGAAGGTCTGTAACCTTATCTAAGCTGAGACCCACTTTACTTAAAACCTCTCCCACTTGAAGAGTTGAAGGAAACTCCAAGCAAACTGTGTTTTCAGTTTTACTTTTAATATACTCAGACTCATTTAGCTCAACAGACCCATTAATCTGAATCTCAAGCTTTCTAAATGTTAGTTCTGAAATCAAATCTGTAGTTTTTCCTATTTTTTTAATTTCACCCTTATTGATAACTGCAACCCTGTCACATAAGCTCTCAGCTTCTTCTAGATAGTGAGTTGTTAACAGTACTGTTGTCCCTGATTTTTTTAGTTCAAGGACAAAATCCCAGAGTGAGTTTCTAAGCTCTATATCTACTCCAGCAGTAGGCTCATCTAACAATAAAACCTTAGGCTTATGCACTAAAGCCTTTGCAATCATCAATCGTCTTTTCATACCACCACTAAGGTGCTTAACTTTTTTATCTTTATGTTCAGTTAGGGCTAACTTCTCTAATAAGTAATCTATTCTGTCATTATTCTTTAATAACCCAAAGTAACCTGAGTAAAATTGAAGTATTTCTCTAACAGTAAAGTAACCATGGTTAATCACTTCTTGAGGCACATAACCTAAAAGAGTCTTTGCTTTTTTCGAATCCTGATAAATATCATGACCGAGTACAGTCACAGACCCTTTAGTCATTTGCTCGAGAGTCACTATACAAGAGATTAGAGTGGTTTTTCCTGCTCCGTTAGGGCCTAGGAGTCCAAAAATTTCGCCTTCTTCTAAATCGAAGCTAACGTCATTTACGGCAGTAAAATCACCATACTTTTTTGTTACATTTTTAATTTCAAGAGGTTTTTTCATATCAATCGTTGAACGGCCTTTTATAAGTTGTTATGCATCTCTTCTATGACAAAAGATGAAAAAGTACAAAAGAAATATTATGTTACAGCGTTCTACAGATTCTTTGACTGGTCAGAGTCCAGCACTGTTGAAGAACATGCTCAAACTTTAGAAAAGTGGTGTATTGAGAACAACATAAAAGGTCTCATTGTTGCTTCAAAAGAAGGCTTTAATGGAACTGTCGCTTCAGATACTTCTTTAACCCCTTTAAAAGAACACCTAAACACACTCTGTGGACAAGATGTTACATTTAAAGACAGTCTCACCTATAACACCAACCCTTTTAGAAGAATGAAAGTTAAACTTCGTGAAGAGATCGTAACCTTAGGAAAAACTGATATCTCTCCAAAGAACGAAATCCCCGGAGGAGTTAAACATATGTCTCCAAAGGACTGGCATGACTTCATCAATAACAACCCTGATGTTCAACTAGTTGATGTTAGAAATGGTTTTGAAGTTGAGATGGGAACATTCACAAATGCACAAAACTGGGATATGAATGAGTTTACTGAGTTCCCTGAGCTTGTTAAAAACTCAGACCTTCAAAAAGACAAGCCTGTTCTTATGTGTTGTACAGGTGGTATCAGGTGTGAAAAAGCTTCTTTAGAAATGGCCGATCAAGGGTATAAAGAAATTTACCAGCTTGATGGCGGAATACTAAACTATCTTGCCCAGTACCCTAATGAGCATTTTTCTGGAGAATGTTTTGTTTTTGATCACAGAGTTGCTGTTGATCAAAATTTAGAACCAAGTGCTTCGCACGCTCTGTGTATTCACTGCGGACAGCCCTCTGGTAAAGAACAGTTTGACTGCGCTCAGTGCGGAGAAGAGTCTTACGGGGTTTGCAGAACATGCTGGGACAAGGAAGAAAAGTATCACACATGCTCTAAGAACTGCGCTCATCATTTCGAGCACGGTCATAAAACACAGCGCATTCATAAAGACGCAAAAAGAATCAAATACGGAAACTAGAGTTTATTAGCTAAACTCTTTTTCATGTAACCACGCAGCCTGCCTTGGCGGTGTTTTTGTTAGATTCCACTCCTCTAGCATTTTAGGAGCGATCTCTTTTAAACTTTTCATTTGCTCAACAGAGCCTGTTACACAAGTAAGTTCTAGCCTATGTCCATTAGGGTCAAAGAAGTAAATTGATCTTATAATCCCATGCTCTGTAACACCTAAGACATCTAAACCTTTTGCTTCTAAATCTTTTTTTGCCGCCAGTAAGGAGTCCTCATCCTTTAATTGAAAGGCAATATGCTGAACCCAGGCTGGGGTATTTAAGTCTCTCCCCATTTCTTTTTCACCTGTTATTTCAAAAAAGGCTAGAATATTTCCATTTCCAGCATCTAAAAAAACATGCATATATGGATTAGGCTCCTTAGTTGAAGGAACTTTGTCTTCTGCAATACAAACAAGTAAATCCATATTTAAATGTTTTTGGTAAAACTCAACGGTCTCTTTTGCATTTTTACACCTGTAAGCAACATGGTGGATTTTCTCTATATTAATCATACTACAGTCCTCTATCTTTCGCTTTCCACTTTATTGCATAAAACTGGCAAACTATCATAAAGCTGCTGTGCGCTCTCAAGTAAGAATAGTCTTTTTTGCATTTCGTCTATCCTAAATTCTTGTTTTCGAACAACATCTATATCAAACGGCAAAACTTCAGGAGCATCACTTAAAGAGTATTCACACTCTCCAATTGAAGACGCTATCCCCGCTCCAAAAACTCTAACTCCATCTTTGGTTTTGATTAAACCAAACTCAATAGTAAACCAGAAAACTCTCTCAAATTGCCTAAAGAGTTCAGGCTCATCTACAAAGCGGCAGGCCGCCTCTCCAAACCTTTGGCAAAAGTCCCCATACTCCTTATCTATAAAGAAAGGAAGATGTCCATATAAATCATGGATTATATCAGGCTCAGGCGTGTAGTTTAAATCATCTGCGCTTCTTATGAAGTTTCCTATTGGAAATTTTCTTTCTGCCAACAACTTATAAAAATCTTTGCCTTCTTCAAGACCTTTAACAAAAACTCCTTGAAAACCAGATAAATCTTTAAGCTTAAAGTTGATCTCTTCTAAAGATGGTATTTTATCAGAATAAATTTCTAACTTTTCTAAGCCTTCATGAAAGACATCTACAATCTGATTCTTTCGAACCACTGAATGATTATCAAGGACTTTCTTCCAAGTAGAAGTCCCTGACTCCCCAAAGTCTTTTTGTTTTAAAATCTCCATTAAAAAAGTCCTCTTCGCATTTGATCCCTCTCTATTGAATCAAACAATGCCTGAAAGTTCCCTTCTCCAAAAGAAAGGTGATTCTCTCTTTGTATAAACTCGATAAAAATAGGGCCCACTATGTTTTTAGTGAAAATTTGTAGTAAGTAGCCCTCCTCATCACCATCAACAAGAATATTTAAATCCTGAATTTCTTTCTTATCCTCTTTTACATTAGGAACTCTATCAAAAACTTTGTCATAGTAGTCTGAAGAAATATCAAGCATTTCAACTGAAGTGCCCTTTAAAGCATTCACTGAAGATAAAATGTCTCTAGTTAAGAATGCTAAATGCTGAACCCCAGGTCCTTTATACTCATCTAAATACTCATTGATCTGTGATTTTTTCTCTTCAGCTTCATTAATTGGGATACAGAACTTTCCACAAGGAGACCTTAAAGCAAATGATGTTAGCCCTGTTTTTTCTCCTTTAATGTCAAAGTGTCTCACCTCTGTAAAACCAAATATGCTTTTATAAAATTCAGCCCACTCATCCATTGTTCCTTTATAGACATTGTTTGTAAGGTGATCGATAAGCATAAATCCTTTCTCTGGAACCATTAATGGATCTTGTAAAGCTTCAAAGCCGTAGTCTCTTAAAGAGGCCCCATCATTAACAAGGTATATTAAACTCTCCCCTATTCCATAAATAGCCGGGAGTTTATCTGTGTTAGACAGCTCATAATCCCCGCCTACGCACTCTTTTGCTCCACGCTCTAAAACCGTCTTATAAGAAGCACTTCTGTCCTTTACTCTCCAACCCATTGAAGAAATTGACGGCCCATGAGCTTTTTGAAACTCATCAGCATATGATCCTTTTTCATAGTTAAGTAAAAATTTAATGTCTCCTTGGATGTACAAATCTATATTCTTATCTCTATGCTTTGCCACTTTAGAAAAACCAAGTTCTTGAAAAAGTGTATGCATTTTACCAGGGTTTTCTGTACTAAACTCTACAAAATCAATCCCATTTAAATTTAAAGGGTTCTTGTCCATTTTAATTTCTCCTTTTTTACTTTATTCCCGCTTAACAAAAATTCTATCGTCTCCCCCTACTTCTTTTTACTTGTTATTTCTCAGCATCAAACCTGATTTATATCAGCTCATTTGCTGCCTATTTACTCTATTCTCTGCTAGTGAAGAGCTTTTATACTTTTCTAACTGAAAGGACAGGGGGCCGATTATGGGAGAATCAATAGACCGCACAGATTTTACGAGAAGTGACGAGGAGCTTTTTAACAAAAAGTTACGAGCTGAAACGCAGGTTTTAAAGAATATGTTTGACTCAAGAGCTTTTGAATACTCCGAGAAACCTTGCCTAGGTTTAGAGGTAGAAGGCTGGCTCGTTAATGAGGACAATCTTCCAAGCCCTTGCAATCAAGAATTTTTTTTAGAATCAAATCACCCTGATATTGTTGAAGAGCTCTCTAAATTTAACTTCGAGATTAATGTAGATCCTGAAATGTTAGAGAAAAATTGTTTTCAAAAGATGCACAAAAATATAAGTGACACATGGAAGCTCTGCCTCAGTTCTGGTGAAAAAATAAAAGCAAACCCTATGCTTGTAGGAATTCATCCATTAATCAGAGATCAAGACTTACAGTTAGAGTGCTTATCTGATGGGGGGCGGTATAAAGCCTTAAACAATCAAATTTTTAAGCTTCGAAAAAATAAACCTATGCATGTTGATATAAAAGGCCTTGATCACTTTCAAATGGATTTTAATCATATAATGCTAGAAGCGGCCACCACATCTATTCAAGTCCATATCCAAGCTAATCAAGACAATATGAAAAGACTCTACAACGCTTCTTTAATTTCCTCTATTCCAAGTGTAGCTGTTGCAGCAAACTCCCCTTTTCTCTATGGCCACAGTTTATGGGATGAAACAAGAATTCCACTTTTTGAACAAGCTGTGAATATTGCAAGTTTTAGAGATAAAAAAGGGGCTGATATCGGCAGAGTAACTTTTGGAACTGGCTATATTAGAAACTCGCCATTAGAATTATTCTTAGAAAACCTTGATGGCTACCCGCCATTACTACCTGCACTTTTTGATGACCCTCCTGAAAAACTGCGTCACCTAAAAATTCACAACGGAACCCTTTGGAGATGGAATAGACCTATAGTTGGCAAAAACAGCCATGGGACTCCACATTTACGTATAGAGCAGAGAGCTATGGCTTCAGGGCCAACTGTTGAAGATATCATCAGCAACACGGCCTTTTCTGTCGGTTTAACACAATACTATTCAGAAACTGATAAAGCCCCAGAAGACTCTATGACATTTACAGATTGTAAAAATAATTTTTACGCAGCTGCAAAAAATGGTTTAAACGCTCAAGTAAGATGGTTTGGTAAAAACATTCATTTGGGAGAATTGATCCTACAAGACCTTATACCAAAAGCTAAAAAAGGACTTCTTAATGCAGGGCTTGATAGTGAAGAGGTTGAGTTTTATCTTACTCAAAACATCACCCAGAGAGTTAGAACTGGTCAAAACGGAGCTTACTGGCAAAAGGCTTTTGTAGATCGTCACGGGAAAGACTTTCAAAAGCTTACTGAAGTTTATCTTGAAAATCAGAATTCGGAGAGACCTGTACACACATGGGAAATATAAGCGAGCACTTTGATTTTTTTGATCATATTCCAAAAGAGATTCTGACAGTTGCACCTGATGAGATTAAGAAAGTCTTTAAAAAGCCTTCCATTATAAGAATTGAGGGTAGAAAAACACAGCCTTTGTTTTTAAGTTTGTTCTTACACGGAAATGAAACCACAGGCTTTTATGTTTTACAAAAACTCACCCAGCATTTAATAACATCAAAACTTAATAGAACTCTGATTATCTTTGTCGGAAATGTCCATGCTGCAGAAAAAAACCTTCGCTTTCTCCCTGAACAAAAAGATTTTAACCGAATATGGGAAGATGGAGATTCAAAGGAGCACCTGCTTTCAAAAAGTGTGATGTCATACCTCCAAAAAGAAGACCTGTTTGCCTGTGTAGACATTCATAACAACACCGGGGCAAACCCTCTATACTCTTGTATAAGTAACTTGCATCCTGAGCACATCTATTTAGGCAGCCTTTTTTCAAAAACTCTCGTTTATTTTACAAATCCCTCAAATGCGTTGTCTTGTAAATTCTCAAGCACTACCCCCTCTGTAACAATCGAATGTGGTAAATCAGGAAAACAACTTGGGATTGAAAAAGCATTTCAATTTGTTCTAGATGTTCAACAATTAGAAGATTTAAATCATACTTTACCTAAAGGTGATGTTAGTATTTTTCACACTATTGGACAAATCAAGCTTCTTCCTAAAGTTGAATTTGGTTTTGCCCCTGATAATAAAAAACTCACTTTCCCCGAGAGTTTTGAGCAACTTAACTTTAACTCTTTACCCAAAGGCTTCTTTTTTGCAGCCTATTACAATTCAGAAAAAAAACCTTTTGAAGTTTTTGACGAAGAGAACAATAAGACTTTTGAGAATTATTTTAAAATTGAAGACAATAGTATTTTTACTAAAAAAGAGTTCTACGCTTCAATGTTTACGAAAGACCTTAAAGTTATAAAACAAGACTGTTTAGGCTACATTATGGAGAAACTCCCCTAACCCGGTAAAGGACTTGCCGCCCTCTCTTAGCTTTTGTAAAAACTGTGCAAGCTCAAAACAAAAACCGAAGGTATTGGAGTTAAAACTTTTATCAACTCTGAAATTAGAAGTTTTAATAACGACCACGACTAAGGCCTTTTAGGCCAGGTCTTCAGTTTACTTATTGAAATGCTACTTTTGAGCTTGCTAGACTCAAGGTCTGTTTTGATTTAAAACTTTCTCCCAAATGGTCACAAGAAAAGTTACCCTATAGAAAAAGGGACTACTGATTCATGGGGTATATAATATTAGAGAGCACTGTAAAATGGAATAGCAAAAATCTTAAAATCGATCCTAACCTTTTTAAAGAACTCAGCGAAGACTTTGCTCAGTACGACCAGCATATTTTTTATAAAAACAAAGCTTATCCCGAAGTAGAAAGTAGTACATTTCAAATTCTTAACAAAGAGTATGTAAAAGATAGCAAGTCTGTGTATAGAGTTCTCGATTCAAAACTTAAACACGTAAAAGATGCTGACGCTCAAAGTTTTAAAGCTCTTAATATGAACTACGGAAAAGACAACCTTAAGGCTTTCTTTAGAGAGAAGAGAATATCAAAAGTAGATATAAAAACTTTCCGCGCTATTCATGCTATTTTTGCAATCGACAACAAACACTTTTTTCATACAAAAAGCCCCATGAAGTATGATATCAGCAAAATTGATTATCAGGATGTGAAAGTCTTTGTCTTAAATGATAGTACAAACGAAGTAAACTGCCCCGATTTTATAATTAAAAGCAATAAAAGTGTTGCTTTGGGCCCTCCAAGAGATAAGGGATGGTATCATGCAGGGGACGACGTAGACGCTCCTTCTTTTTCTTTTTTAGATAATCACAACTTATATCAAATCGACAAAAACCAAGTGTATTTTTTTGGTCTTCCTATAGACTCGGCTGACCCCTTAACAGCAAAAGTTCTTCCTGGCTCTAATGTTGTTCAAGACAAAAACGGATTTTGGTCAGGATTAGATAGGCTTGATCAACCTTTTAAAGCACTAAAAAAGAGTGGCTCTAACGAAGAAGAGTTCACAACTTCTTTAGAGAAAAACTTAACTTACTCTTGTGAAGATCTTTTTTGTGATCAAAATGGAGTATGGCTTATCAAAGCCCCTTATAGCAGGGATCAAAGATCTAAAATTTTCCTTTGTAAAGAGAGGCTCCATCAAAGCATTGCCTCTTCAAAAGAGCTCAGGAAACTATTTTTAAAATCTTTAGCTTTTACAGGAAGGGTGTATAGACATGTACCTTTAACTATAACAAATTATAATGAATTAATCGATAATCCGATTGATACAAAAGACATTCCTGATTTTGAATGCCATCTGTCAGGAACAGAAGTAAAGCTTAAGATAGATGGAGCAGAGGTTTCTTCAGGTCCGCTGTCTTCTCTGCTTTCTCATTGCAGTAAGTTTTGGGCAAAGTCTTATGAAAGACGAGACGACTTAGCTTTAAGCCCCGGTTTTTCAGACTACTCTCCTACACTTCATTTTGCACTAGTAAAATCTTGCCAAGTAGAACTCATGCAGTTTGCAAGTTACTTTTATCAAAATAACCAGAAAGATGAGGCACTCAAACTTCTCCATCTCGCCTTTGGCTCCGCCCTGCACACTCTACGCAGATCTAGACCCAATCCAGATTTAGATAATCTTATCACAGCTCTTTCCTTTATGGATTTAGATTTATCTGGACTTGCTACACAAGTAACCGATGCACATTGGGACTTAACTAAATTAGAAGGATCTTCAAGTCTTTCAACTCTCAAAAAAATCATCGACTCAGAAACACTTAGTCATTCTCAGCTTCCATATCGCTTTGCTGCGATACTACATGTTTATTGGAATGTAAAAAACTCAGCTCATGTTCCAGATTTATTAAAAGAAATTCTTCCAAAGGTTCAGGAACGAATCGCCATTGAATCTGTAGGGTATTTAAAAGAAATTCTCCTGGAAATTATTGAGCAGTATTTAATGAAAGCTCTTATAGACATAAATGTACTAAAACGTAAGGACACTTATAGTGATCTCTACTCAAGAGTAGAGCCTTTAATTCGCTTTCAGCTTAAACATAGAGTAAACTGTGATCTTAACAGAGCTCGTCTTATCGAAACCCTCTGGGCACAAAACAAAAATGAAGAGGCTGAGAAATTAAAGGCTGAACTTCTACAGGACTGTGGAGATGATTGGATGGCTCCGCCAATGTACCAAACTAGAATATATTGGCAAAACTACCGCTTATGGTTAATGGCTTCTAAACTAAGAGTTTTTAGGAGAATCGTACTCCCTACTTTATCTGAAAGTGAAAAAATTAAAGAAATTGAAGCTTATGAAAAAGAGCTTCATAAGCTTTATGAGCACTTTGGAAAACTGGGAAGCTTATGAACCTGACTATGGCTCTGGTGAAAGCGGGCCTAGAGCCAAATTTGATGCCAAAGCAGGCTGGGAGGACTTTAAAGTACTCCGGCAATCTTTAACAGATCTACGTTTTTAGAACCGTTTCAATCATGTGACCTGCCCCCGGTATTTATACCACTTACAATCGTGAATTTTAGATTGCAAGCCTAAGAGCCTCTGGAGCAGGCGGTCTATAGCCAAGACTGCTGTGAGGCCTAACGGTGTTGTAATGATGTCGCCATCTTTCGATCATAACTTGAGCTTCTTTCAATGTATAAAATATTTCCCCATTCAAGAGATCATCTCTTAATTTCCCATTAAAAGACTCACAGTATCCATTTTCCCAAGGGCTTGCTGGAGTTATAAAGAGTGTTTGTACTTTTATTTTCTTTAGCCAGGTTTGATGGCGCTCCGCTATAAATTCAGGACCGTTGTCAGACCGGATGTGTTTTGGAACTCCGTGCTTTTCAAATAAATCAGCCATAGTTCCGTAGTTCCGAAAACTTTTGTTGATGAGCAATAAGAAGTTGAGTTACTCAAAAAGAAAAGTACTTTGGGAGTACTTAGATCAGTTCCCTGAACTAAAAGAGGTGTATGCTTTTAAAGAGTCCCTGCATAGCCTCTACAGGTGCAAAGGTTATAAGAAAGCAAAAAGGGCTTTAGAGAAAATGACAGACCGTATGGCGCTCTCAAAGCTTCCTGAGATCAAAACATTAAGAAAAACTTTAATGAAGTGGCGCTATGAAATTTTAAATTATTTTAAAACAAGGATCACAAATGCTCGCACCGAAGCGTATAATAATATTGCTAAGCTCTTGAAAAGAAACAGCTTTGGAATTAAACAGTTCAAACATTACCGTCTAAGAGTTCTTAATGTCGCGTTTTAGCTTAGGATTTAGACGTACTCCCCCTTAAACCGAGTAGTTCCGGAGTTGTAGACGGAATGATTGGCTTAAGCCCACAGCCTTAGGCCATATATCTTCACACTCAGTGCTAAGCTAATCGCTTGTTAAATTAATTAAATAGAGCCTCTTGTGCTTTTTCGAACATAGCTTCAATAAAGTACTTTTGTTGTTTTGACTGCACAATTCTGTTCAAGTGTTGCAGATATGAAAAGATTTCTCACTTTTCGTGCCAGAATAATACAAAAAAAATAATAAAAACCCTCTTTTTATAAAAAAAACAAATATATCTCCGATTAATATTTATATTTATATTTATATCAGCTCGGAGGCCGCGATGTTTAAGAAAAAAAGTTTGAGTCTAGCTTGTCTAAGTTTAACTTTTATCAGTTTCCAAAATTTTACTTATATCCAGCACAATAGCTCTTCTAGCAATCATTATGATATGACAACTTGTAACACTTCATTTGATGGGGGCTATGATATATTTGTAGTAGCCGGACAGTCTAATGCTGTTGGCTCAGGAAAAGGCCATACATCGGAAAATAAATCTTTTTTACGACCAGAGATTTTAGAGAACATTTGTCAAATATCTGGCCGAATTAAAAATGATAACCAAATCCAAATTATTGATGCGGGCTCAACCGAATTGCAACATGTCTCATACAACAATGACGGCAATCGTGGGTTTGCTGTATCTTTTGCCAGAAGGTACGTTCGTGACGTTCTAAAGCCAGGTCGAAAAATTTTATTAATTCCAGTGGCGCTAGGATCAACTTCTATTTTAGCATGGGACCAGAAAATTCAAGATTTAAGCGGCTATGCTGATAACTCTGACTTGTTCGACAATATGTCTTTTAGGGTTCAAAAAGCTTTGCTGCAGAATTCAAAGAATGAACTGAAAGGAGTTTTTTGGCAACAGGGTGAAGCTGACATTATGGCTATGTCGGGCGGAAGCAAGTGGCACCCAGTATTAGAAGGTACTGACGATGACGTTTTTTATAATTCATCTGCTTACTGGAACTCAAATGAATACTTTAATTTCCGCTCTCGGATACATAGAATTAAATTAAAGCAACTTTATACATCTCTAAATAAAAGGTTTTGCCTAACTAAGGGCGAGGAGGACTGCTTTGCATTTTTGCTTGGAAGGCCTGTTTACGACTGGAAAACTTGGAATGTAAATTACATTAATGCATCTGGTGAAGAGGTTAATATCACCAGAGATGTGAGCCTTGCTCATGCAGAACTCGTATCTATATATGAAAATTTAGCTGCTGAAAAAGATAATATCAGAGTCATTGATACCCGCTTTCTGAAATCAAATGCAGATGTTAAGCAGGCTACTTCAGGTCATGGCGACAACTACCATTTCTCTTCCGAAGGCCTTAGACTTCTCGGTCACCGCTACTTTATTGAATTTATTGATCTTTTAGAAGGGAGATAAATTGAAAGTTCTACTTTTTATTTTCATTATCTTTTTCAGTCTTAATCTATTCAGCGATGTTCAAATCGGTTCTTTAAAGTGGAGAAGCGGAGGAGGCCAGCAAAGAAACAAGCCTTACCTCGAAAAAATTAATACACTTAAAATTGAACCAAAGCATAATTTGATTAGTCATAGTATACGCTCAAATCATTCTGAGGATCCTAAGAGACATGTAACTTTTGGATTCAACGATGAGGGTGGCGGATACCTTTGGAGCGCAAATCTTAAAAATTTTAAACCCCTTCCATCGATATATGAAATAGGGCAGAACGGGTATGGCAAGGGAATGCTAGGTGCCATTCGAGATCGTTATCACTACAACAAATACAACCCTGAGCAGGCAGGTAGAAATGACTACCAA
>JBOEFV010000059.1:0-14793 GCA_050633065.1 Bdellovibrionales bacterium | reverse complement strand
AAATTGTGAGTGTCACAAATGGAGTGATTAAAATCTTTGCTGAAGATAAAGAACTTAACCCGAAGAGTTCTTTTCTTGGGTTTGATAACAGCCCAATACCTGACGGGGTTGGAGGAGCTGCTTTTATTGCTGAGCATGAAAAGCATGGAAGGTCTTTATGGCAACACAAAGACGGAAAGAACACCTTGATCACATCTGAAAAAGAGATGGGTATTAAACTCGAATATTTTAGCCCTGACATCAACTCAAGTGGAGACATTATATTTAGAGCCATTAAGGATGACTTCAGACATATTTTTTTATGGAATTCACAAACAAAAAAAGTTTCCACCCTCTTGAGTCAGGGCCAAAAGATACTCTCAAACGAAGACAATATTCAAATCATCAACCGTGAAAAGTGGCCCGCGTTTTCAGGAAAACCGTGTATTACAAATAACCGTGAAGCTTATATTCATACCGTTCTTGAAAGCTCTAAGACTTTTGAAAATAAAGGCTCCGGTATATTTAAAATAGCACTTTAGTATGTTGAACGCCTGGTCTGACTGTCTATAGGCATATTGTGAAGACCAAACCAAAAATTATTTCTTAACTGCACAGGGGACATCTCAACCTCCATAGGAGGGGTATAGTCCCAGTCCAAATCTCTTGAAAGCTCTAAAGCCAAACCTATTTCTTTAGGGGAAAGGGCTTTCATCAATACTCCAAGAAGGTTCTCTATAGAGTTCGTGTTGCTATCTTTTTCAATTTTCACAAGGGCCGCAACCAAGAAGACATCCACTTCATGAGATTTTTTAATAAGATCCACCAATGTTTTAACAGCCTTTGAAAATTCACCATCTTTAAATAACGCTTCAGCCTTTAATTTTAAAAGCCAGCCATGTAGGTTTGGATAAATACGCTCTAGCTCATAAATATCCACTAACGCAGCTCTTGCCTGCCCATTCATAGCCGTTAAAACCTTAGCTCGTAATGTCAGCCCCATTGCATATGCTTTAGGGATTCTCCTTTGCCCTGCTCTTGGCTTGTTCTCATTAATCAACCTGTTCGATATCTTTAAAGCCTGATCAAATTGATCTCTTTTATAATGATACTCTACTAAATAACTAAGGGCATATGTATCATAAGCATCTAAATCAAGCTTTCTCATAATAGCCTCATAAGCAAGCTCATACTCTTTAAGATCAAGATGAAGTCTAGCCTTCATTCCAAGGGCTGTTGTGTGATTTGGAGTCTGCCCAAGGACTAAATCTAAATTTTCTAAAGCCTCCTTGTGTTTACCTCTAGCTATTAAGATTTGCGCTAAGCTTACATGGCTCACCTCACGGTAAACCCCCTCTGCTTTAATTGCTTCAACCTGAGTGCGCTCTGCCGCATTTAAATGGCCTAAGCTAAAACTAATTCTCGCCCTTAAACTTAGAGCTCTAAAATCATTTGGATTTCTATTAAGAATTTTATTTAAAGTTTTTCTGGCCTCTATAAGTGATCCCTCATTATAAAGACGCTTTGCTAAAGCCATTTTCTCTTTAACATCAAACTTTGCGCTTGAAGATAGCAAGCTAGCACATGAGATTTGAGCGCGACTCAAATTAGCAAAACACATTACAAAAAAGATTATATAAGCTTTATACATTTTCAATTTTACAGCTAACACCCAAAAGCTTTATTGCTCCCGCCTAAGCTGCTTCCACTGTAAATACTTTAAGCAATATTTGAGCCAAAAAATCAACAAAGTCAGTGACTTAGACCTATTTCAGACCTGCTGCCAGAGTTCTTGTTCCAAGAGCTCAAATAGCCCCTGAGCGCTTTTAAGCTCTAAAAAAGGCCCTTTTGATAAGATTTTTTCACTATACGGGTTTGCTTGATAGTAGGTGTGAGATAACAGCCCACAGCTATTTTCAACCCCGTTGTCTAAGGCCCACTTAGTTGACATTATTTGTCCCAAAGGATGATCCAAATAGCTTGTAACAACAGATTTTCTTGAAGAGCAACTTTGCTGCTCATGAGCAAATGCCGTTGGTTTAAGAATTGTGAAATCTTGCTCTCCACCATAATCTTCAAAATCGGATGCCACCCTCATATAAGGCAGTGAAACGAATTCCTTTAAAGGGTCTTCAACGTATAAAACCTTCTCTTTTAAAAAGTCTTTAACTTTTTCACTACATTCAATGAAGTCCTTTTTTTCACCTCTTCCATTAAAATCAAATACATATGTTAGCGGCAAATTTTTTAAATCCTCCACCATCTCCTCTAACTCACCAACAGAAGAAACTTTAAATTTAACAGACTCAAATCCTTCATTAATTATCTTATCTTTATTCTCTATAAGGTCTGACAAATTAGGAGCTGAATAGTAACACTTCACCTGTTTATCCATAAGTGCTTCAAAATCTTTAAGTCCTACTGAGGCTTTTTTGATTTTATCTAAAAGGGGCGTTTGTTCTGAAAGGCTTTTTACAAAATCTTTTAATGATGGATCACCCAAGCTTTCTATCGGGTGATATAAAGAATATTTTTCATTCTCAAATTTTAGCAAAACACCTTCATTTGAATACTTAATATTCTTTGAAATGTTCTTAGGTATGAGTTTATATTGGCTGTACCAAATCTTCATGAAGATAAAATACCCATACTGTACATCCACGTGAAAAAGACTAAGTGAAGGGCTGTGAGACCTAAATACTTATTGTATTCTTTAGACGGTTCTTCTTTAAAAACTTTCATAAAAATATATATTGCCAAAGGGAGACCTAGAAAACTCCACAACCCTGATCTAAAAAATATGCTGTACATCATCAACGCACTCATCACATAAGGTAAGAATAAACAAACAGCCAATACACCTAGGCCAAATTTTCTACCATACTTTACAACAATAGTTGTCTTGCCTGTTTGAGCATCTTCTTCTTCATCTCTTAAATTATTTACAAGAAGAAGAACGTTGCACAAAAGCCCACACTGAAGCCCCGCCCACGCTGTATCTGATGAGCTGATACCTGATAAAATATAGTTTGTTGCCCAGACCGGAATGATCCCAAAGTATGCCACCACAAATAAATCAGCAATTCCATTCGCCGATAAAGAGTAGTTCGTCCCTGTATATAAGTAAGCTAGAAACAGTGCAGGCAAACCAATTAAAAGAACTAACCACCCCGCCTTTAAAAACAAAACCAGCCCTATAATGAAAGACACTATCAAAAGGCCTATCGCTGCAGATTTTAAAACCTTTGAAGACAGCGCTCCTTCTGAGGCCATTCTTTTTGGCCCTTTTCGCTCTTTTGTGTCCCTGCCTGACTCGCCGTCTATAGCGTCATTAAAAAAATTAGTCGCCACTTGAATAAGAACAGATGCCGTTAAAATCAGTGTGAAATAAAAAACATCCAAATACCCTAAAAAATAAAAGGAAAAACATGCACCTAGTATCACAGGACATATCCCCGCAATTAAGGTTTTAGGCCTACTAGCACTGATTAAATTAAAAAACATATTCACCCTAAAACCTTTTCAAGCATAAGCTTAAACTCTTCAGGTCTTTCAAACAAGAACCTATGCCCACCAGGCATTGAAAACACTTTAAAAACCTCTTTAAGTCTCTCACCCTCTTTAGAATACTTTTCATCATCTAAACCATGAATAAAGATGGTTTTTTCAGACTTTTTAGGCGCAACTTGAGGGCTTGTGAAAAAAACTTCCAAATACCGGTCTATCTCTTCCACTGTCCAGGGAGTGTAACCAAGTCTATGTTTAGCTCGGTATTCATCCATTTGGTGCCCATCAAATAAGGGAAGGTTTTTCCAATACTCAAAGAAATCAGCTTTGTTATCTAATTTAGAATAAATAAGTCCCCTAAAAACCTCTCGAGACTTAAGCTCTTCTTCAGGGTATGGGCTGTGCCGAGAAGAAACCAGCACCCAGTTTTTTGCTTTTTCAGGGTGTGGCCGCTTTAACTCTTCAAGCAGCCTTCCTCCAAAAGAATACCCCAAGATAAAATCATAGGATTCAATCTGCTCGGATAAAGCTTTAATATAATCGCCTTCAAAGAGAATACTCCTGACATCAAATGACTCACAGTCATAGCCTTTTAAAAAAAGAGGCTCCATATCTTGAGGGCTTCCTAAAAAACCATGTAAGTACAATGCTTTTTTCATAGTTTTATGCCACTCATATTATTCCAAAACTGAACCGATGCATCATGAGAAATTTTCAACTCCACCAAGCAATGCTTAGAAAGCTTAAGGTCTTTTGCAAACCCTAAGTGATCTAAACTCCAAAAAGCAGCAAGGTTTTTAAAAGAGCAGTTTTGCTTATTAATAAAATACTCTGTGTTTTTATCAAAAATTCTTTCAAAAATTCTTCCACCTGAATTGTTAACAACCACAAGTCTAATTTTATAATCTTTTAAATATTTTAAGGCCTGTAAATCATTTACATTATAAAGGCTCGTTAGATCTCCCAGTATAATCCAGTTTTCTTTATCCTTATCTAGAGCCCCTAAAGCCAGAGCAAGGCTTCCATCAATTCCATTTACTCCACGTTGCCCTATGTTCTTAAACTTAGACCAATTCACAAAAGGCCACTCCCTAATAGGCATAGAGTTTCCTATAAAAACTTGAGAACCTTCTGGAACCATCTCCCCTAACTCAATAAACTTAGACACTTCAGACAGCGGATGACTTGTAATAACCCCTTTAACTTTGTCATCAAATTCTTTAATCAGTTCCTCAAAGGCTTCATCTTTTTCAAAACCTAAGGTTTTTTTTGCAATCTCTTCTAACGAAACACCTTTAGCATTAACAGTTCCAGGAAATTCATACTGATTCCAAAAGTACACCTTTGGATGACTTCTTGACTCACGCCAAGGCTTAAACACAGGAACACCACCGACTCTATAAATCTCTTTAAAACTCTTAAGACCTGCTTTTAAAACAAAATCTTCACCATGCTTAATCACACTCGCTTTTGGAAAGTCCTCTTTAGCTAGGTTTGATAACGGCTCTAAAACTAAAGCGCCAGCATAGTTTGCTAAATACCTTTTTACTTCAGATCTTTCATTTTCTTTTAATGAAGAGATTATGACTAGCGAGTCAAAACTATACTTAAAGACCTCTTCCTCTTCAGAGTTTGGATCTTCTAGAGGTACGTTAATATGAACCGGATACTCAATTGCGTTAACAGCATTAAGTTCCTTACAGTCTCGAGTTTTAATTCCATTTTCTAAAAATAGATTTTTTTGATGAATTGTCTGAGGAGCCCCTGTTCCTATAAACTCTTTTGGCCTGTCGGCCGTCACAGCAATAAGCTTTGCTCCTTCTTGATACCTTGCTTCTAACAACGCCGGATAAAGTGCCACAGCCGCAGAGCCAGACGTTGTCAGAACCACCACAGGCTTGTTTGTTTTTAAAGCTTTTCCTAAAGCGTAAAATCCTGCAGAGCGCTCATCATAAAAAGACTCTACTTTAAATTTCTTAGTTTCAATTATCTGATTTAAAATTGCAGCAGAGCGACCACCAGGACAAGAGATCACCTCTTCAACGCCTAGTTCAATTAGAGAGTCTACAAACTGTGAAACCATGACTTATATCTCCCAAATAGCCTTAAAAGTAGTCCATTTATCTTCTAATTCAGTCCATTCCTTTTCGGCAAGGCTTTCTTTTAAAACTCCACCACCTATACAGACTTGCACTCTTGAAGACTCCCATTCAAAACACCTGATTGAAACAAGTGAAAAAGGTCTCTCATATTCTAAAAGCTCTACATAACCCCCAAAATACCCTCTTCCCTCAGGGCCAAGCTCTAAATCTTTTGAATAACTTCTTGGAAGAGTCCCTATTGCAGGTGTTGGGTGAAGACGCTCACTTAAACTCTCTACCTTTACAGAGCTTTCCATCACCCCTTCAGATTTAAGATGAGATAAAGCCCCGTAATTAAAGTTATCAACAGCAGTCCACTTAACTTTTCCGTCTAAGCATTCATTTACCCCCTGCATAACAACTTCATGCTCTTTAAGAAGCTTATCACTCCACTCCATTTCTTCTGACGTTTTTTGAGTTCCCGCAACGGCAGTTGTAACCAGTTCACCACCTTGATTTGTTTTAAACAAAAACTCTGGGGAGCAGCCAAGAAGTGCCGTTTCCTCTTTAGGGTTGTAGAAACCAAAAAGATATCCTGATTTTTTATTCCTCATCCCCATACTAGCTAAAAATGTGAACGCCTCTACCGAGATAAAATCATGTAAGTCTTGTTCAACTTTGGTGTATAAAACAGCTTTTGAAAGGTCCGTTTTCTTCATCTTTTTTTGAACTTGAGAAAAGGTCTTCTTGTATGCCTTCTTCTCCTCAACCCCTAAAGAAAATAAGGCCGAATCTGTTGAATGAGACCCCAGAACCAAAAACTCTTTAAGCTCTCTTTCACTCAACACAAATAATGGGGCACCTAGCTGCTGCTCACTCCCAAGGTTGAACCCTTTAAACTGCCCAATTTTAGTGCTTTTAGGGCTTTTTCCATGAACCAATGGCCCCACCAAATACCTCTGTAAAAGGTCCGTAGGCTCTTCTAGTATATAGAAGCCACCGCTTACTAAATCTGCTTGTTTCCTAAGTAATGCCACGGTAGGAACATAGCATAGTAAAGGAGCTCGATCGATGGTTAATATTCTAGGAGTCCCATTTGGTGGGAGCAGTGTTCCCATTATAGCAGGACCTTGTTCAATCGAGTCCAAAAAGCAGTTTTTAGGCCTTGCCCAAGAGCTTCAGGATATGAAGGTTTCTTTCCTACGTGGAGGTATTTACAAGCTTCGCACAAACCCTGAGTCTTTTCAGGGGCTTGGAAAAGCTGCATATCCAATAGCTCAAGAAGTCTCTCATGCAACAGGCCTGCCTTTTACAGCAGAAGTGACGGACCCAAGGCAAATTGAAGAGCTTCATGAAATCACAAGTATGTTTCAAGTAGGCACTCGAAATATGTACAACTATGACCTTTTAAAAGAGCTTGGAAAAAGTTCTAAACCAGTGATCCTTAAAAGAGCCTTCTCTGCCACTTACGGTGAATTTTTAAATGCTGCTGAATATATTCTTGCCGCTGGAAATAAAAATGTTCTTCTCTGTGAAAGAGGAATTAGAACCTTCGTAAGCGACACAAGAAACACTTTTGACATTAACGCTATACCATTTCTTAAAAATAGAACTGACTTACCTGTGTTAGCTGATCCAAGCCATGGCACAGGCCTTACTGAACTTGTTGAGCCTGTAGCACTTGCCGCACTTGCCGCTGGAGCTGATGGCTTAATTATTGAAGTTCATAACGACCCTAAAAACGCTTTATCTGATGGGCAGCAAGCTTTAACTACAGCCCAGTTTAAAAGTTTTTTAAACAAAGCAGATCAAATTTTAAATGTATTAGGGAGAAAGCTCCATGAAAGAAGCTAAAGTCACAGGGCCTAACCCTGAAAAAATCCAAGGAATTTTTTCTGATGTTGCTGGATCATACGATAAAGCAAACAATGCAATGACTTTTGGCCTTGCCCACTTGTGGCGCAAAAAAGTTGTGAAGCTTTCAAAAACTCCTTTAGATGGAAAAGTCTTAGACTGTGCAACGGGAACTGGAGACTTAGCTATTGAGTTTAAGCAAGCTCTTGGTGAAAAGGCTGAAGTTACTGGAATCGATTTTTGTAAAGAGATGTTAGACTTTGCACCTCAAAAAGCAAAAGACAAACAACTTGATGTGAATTTTGAGCTAGGAGATGTATTAGACCTTAAGTTTGAAGATGGATCTTTTGACACTGTAACCATTGCTTATGGAATCAGAAATGTTGCAGACACTGTTGGCGGAATCACTGAAATGTGGAGAACCCTTAAGCCCGGCGGAAAGCTTATTATACTTGAAACAGGAGAAGGGAATGGGATCTTCAGCCTTCCTATCGGTATTTACACTAAATATATTGTACCTGTTTTAGGCGGGATCATTAGTAAACAAAAACATGCTTACTCTTATTTAAGTGACTCTTCTCAAGCTTTTCCATCAAAAGAGAAGTTTTTAGATCTTGCAAAAGACCTTCAAAACGTAAAAAGAGCCTATTATAAGACTCTTATGTTTGGTGCTAGTTATATTTATATTCTTGAAAAGAAATAAATCTCTATTTCTTTCTCCAAGTAACCTTACACTCTTTGTATCTTTCTGTAGGTCTATCATTATAGTCGATCTTAAGCTTCTTCTTACCCATGATATTCCTTGTGATCTTATAGTCATAAACATAAACAGCCTTATTATCTAATTCCATAATAACGTTTCCTGCCCCAATACTTATATGGCCTCTAATTAAAGGGTAGTGCTCACCTGCATGACTATTTCCAACAGTCATCTTCATGATACTGCCTTCACTATCAATAGACATTACTGTAGTAAAATCTGTTGGCCTTACATAAACACCCCTGACTTGACCTTCCACCAACTGGCACCAATCACCTACAAGGCTAGATTCAGCAAAGCTGCTTACACTTAAAAGTAATGACGCTGCTATAATTAAACTTTTCATATGACTCCCTCTTTTATAGTACTTAGAGCAAGATACATACCCGCTCTACTGCCATCAGCTTTTATCTGAACACAGTCTACTGTCTATTTACTGCTTTAACTGCTATTTGTTAGACTCTCCTAAGATAGACTCTCCAGCCTCTGAGCAGTCCTTATCCTGGTGAACATACATATCTACATACTCTTGAAATTTTTGAACTCGCTTGTAATAGCAACTTTCATGAGGTTTTGCTGTTCCCGCCTCAAGTTCTTTTCGGTCCCCTCTATATAGATAAGTTAGGAATATGTGAAACTCCTCAACCTCAATTTTTTTATCATACTCTTCTCCTGAAGCATCAAGAGCTACATAAAAGTAATCTTGATTGCTCAGTTTTTGCTTATACTCCCTGTACGTCTCTATCAAAAACCCCATTGTGGCAACACCCGCAAAGTAAGGGTTAGATAAATTGTCACGATTAATCCCGTAGACACTACTGATCAAAGGAACCTCTCTTATCTGAGTTGGCCCTCTACTTGTCCTCGCATGCTCCGTACAACTTTTCCACGTCCGATCTTTTAAACAAACTGCCATGTTTTCAAAAAATTGAGACTGTGAAAGAACATGCTCAAATGAATAGTAATGTGACCTTCCAACACTCGACTCAGCACCTAAAATTCCTACAGCCAAGTGGGCAATCTTATTATATTCATAGTCTGTTATACTGATTCTTTTTTCTCTATTTTCAAAGTTTTCATAAAACTCAATAATTTTAGGTTTCTCTCTTTCAAGTGCTCTTAAAAACTTCTGCATTCGGTGGCCAAACCTGTTTCGTCCAAAAACTGTACTCTTAGGAACAATCACTATTTTACTACAAACCTTTGCATTCTCTTCTTCTGTTTCCTGAAAAAGACTCCAGCCCTCTTGAGGAAGAACTTCACTCAACCTACTTACAACAGCAGAAAGTCCTTCAGATCTTAGACCTCCAAGCTCATCCATATTCTTCAAATTTGTATTTAAGGGCTTACAAAGTTCTACTCCTGCCACACCTGTAGCCGAAACAAACAGTAAGCTGTATATAAATAATTTTATGAACTTCATCGGCCCCCTAAAGATGACCAAAATAAAGCAAGATGCATGCCTTCTGTACGCCAATTTAAGAAGAGCTCAGTTAGGTTTAAGCGTTAAGGTGACTTTTTGGGGCCGCTATAGAATTTTATACAAAACACCACCCGTAAAACACAGCTTCCAACACTTCTGTAGTATAGTCCTTTTAAAGGAGTCTTTATGACAAAAACAATATTAAGTAGCTTTCTTTTTATTTTCGCCTCCACTGCCTCAGCACAAAACACCACCACTACAGAAGGAGATATGCACATTCCTGAAATTGAGAATGTTATCGCCTGTGCTATGATGGATGGGCGCCTAGCCCACACCTTTATGCTAAAAGACGGCTCCTTTACGGCTCTTGCAGCTTTTCCTTTATACCTTAAAGAACTTAGTCCTGAAGACGTAGAAAAGAAAAAACAAGAGTGGGCGGATTGGAATCCTGAGACACCTGTTTTAGATGAAAATGGAAAGCCCGTAGTAGAAAACGGAGAACCTGTATATGTACCTATGCCTTCAGATGACAGACACCTTGGCGTTATGGTTCCTATTGAAAACGGCAACTTCGTAAGCGCTGATTATAACAGGCTTACTGCACGCATTGCTATGTTTGAGAAACTCTTTCCTGAAACTGAAAATCTTGATTTTGTAAACTTTAAAACAGGAAAAATATTCTTAGATTTTAAAGACGAAAACTGCCACCTTGCCCAAGATGACGGCCTAACCTCTGTATACTGTGAGACAGAGGCTATGGTTATCAATAATGTAAATGTTCAAAGAGTCTCTTTTTATATGGCCAATCAAGTTGTAACAGAGTTGACTCAAAATCCTGACAACCCTAAAGATATTCGTGCACGCCCCAAAAATGTTGTCGAAGCACACTTAATGTTTTTAGTTGATAACGTAAATTATAGAAGCTCTTTTACTTATACCCCCAATGGAAACGATAAACAGTGTCGTATCGGCGAAAGAAGCCTTCCAGAGTATAATGACTAAATTTTAATTTTATTAACCAACATCAAAAATCCAACGGCCATCAAGGCTATTGAGATGTTGGTTGATACTGACAACCCAAGAATTTCAACACCTCTCGGGTCATCTCTAAAGCACTCCATAATGATTCTAGCTATTCCATGAAGCACCATCCATAGAGGAAAAACCAAAAAGCTCTTAAAGCCTTTCTTCTTCTCTATAAAAACAAGCACACCAAATATTAAAAACTCCATAAAAGATGCATATAGCTGTGTTGGATGTCTATAGGCCTGATGCATAAACACAGACCACCAAGCATCAAGCTCTTTTCCGTAACAGCACCCACTTAAAAAGCACGCTATTCTTCCTACAGCATACCCTAAAGATAGAATTGGAATTGAGAAGTTTAACCACTTTAGCGGCCTTTCTGCGTTCATCTTACAAAATAAAAGCCCTGCAACCACAGCTCCCAAAAAACCACCAAAGAATATATAACCACCATTCCAAAAATAGAGGATTTGAGCCGGGTGCTCTAAATAAAAAGAAGGCTCTTGATAAAGAACATACATCCCTCTTGCACCAACGAATGAACCCACCAACACAAATAAGTACAAATCCAAAGCCTGAACAGCCGGGAGTGATAAAGCTTTTGCCCGCATAGTGATTATAGGAACCACTGCTGTAAAGATTAAACTAATAAATAAGAAGTAAACTGATATCTCAACTTCAAAAATATTGAGATATGGAAACAAGGCTTAACCCTGAGCCTTTTTCTTTTCCATATCTTCTTTAAAGATACAGTAAAACCAAATGAACACACCGCAAACAATAGAGATGTCTGCAACATTAAAAGCTGGATAATGAACTTTTCCGATATAAAAATCTAGAAAATCTATTACGTACTGAAAACGCACCCTATCGATATAATTTCCTATAGCCCCAGCAAAAACTAATGAGATTGCAGTGATTTGAAAAGTGTCTTCTTTTCTCACTGTTGTTAAAAAGTAGAACAAAGCCACTAAGGCAATTGGTGTTACACTTAAAAAGAAGGCCCTTCTAAAAAAATCAGGAGCATCTCTTAACATTCCAAAAGCCGCCCCAGGATTTCTCACGTATGTGAAACTAAAAAACCCATCCACAACAGTTTTTGACTCATGCAAAGTGAAATTACTGTGTACATACATTTTTGTAACCTGATCAGCGACAAGCATAAACGTACAAATTAAAATCAAGTATAAGAGCTTTTTTTTCATAAAATTTCATCCATTACATTTGAGCAGCGGCTACAAATTCTCTCACCACACTTATGTTCTTTTAAGTCTTCAATATGCCAGCAACGAGGACATTTTTCACCTTCAGCCAAACCAACGTCGAGCTTGTCACCTTTCTCATCATATGAAACATCAGACACGATTAAAAATTCTGCAATCTGGCTTTCATACTTAGACCACATGTCTGCACTTAAAAGCGCTCCAGGGATTGTAACTCTTGCCTCAAGGCTTCCTTTAATTTTTTTATCAGCCCTCATCCCCTCTAATGATTTAGACACCACAGATCTTAGGTCAAAAAGAAGTTCATATTCTTTAATCAAGTCTTCATCTTCAAACTTTTCATTTACAAGTGGATAATCCTCTAAAAACACAGATTCTTTCTTTTCTTTAACAGGAGAGGCTGGAAGGTAGCCATAAACCTCTTCTGAAAGAAATGATAAAATTGGAGCCATTAAAACAGATGTTGTTTCAAGGATGTTATATAAAACAAACTGTGAAGACTGTCTTAAGTCAGAGTTTTTCCCCTCAACATAAAGCCTGTCTTTTAAAATGTCTAAATACCTAGAGCTTAAATCTACCGTGAAGAATAAATTTATTGCATGATAAGCTTTATAGTAGTTGTAAGTCTCAAACGCCTTAGTCACATCTTCCACAAGCTGATTTAGTCTCGCTAGAGCCCAGCGGTCTAAAGAGTTTAAACCTGAAGGATCTAAGTTTTTATACTCATACCCATCAAGGTTACCGAGCATAAAACGCATAGTGTTTCTAATCCTTCTGTATGTCTCTGTTACTCTTGAAAAGATCTCTTCAGAGATGTTCATATCCTGACCATAATCAACATAAGTAACCCAGAGTCTTAGAATTTCAGCACCTGAATTCTTAATAACCTTTAGAGGATCAATCACATTGCCAACACTTTTAGACATCTTGCGCCCTTTAGCATCGTTTACAAAGCCGTGTGTGACCAAAGCTTTAAAAGGAGGCTCTTTATGAGCTGCAAGAGATGAGAGTAAGCTTGTTTGAAACCAGCCTCTATGCTGATCCGAGCCTTCTAAGTAAATGTCTGCTTGAGCTTTCATTCCTTCACGCTTTCTCTGAACAGCAGCATGGCAAACTCCACTATCAAACCAAACATCTAAAATATCTTGTCCTTTATTAAAGGTAGTGTTGTCACAACTTGCACATTTTGAAGGTGTGATGTCTGAAAGGTCCCCTTCAAAGTAAGCCTCCATACCTTCTTTAGATTTTTCCATCTTATCAGCAACAGCCATCATAAATTCAGATGATGTGTGAGTGTCACCACAAGATGAACAGATCAAAACAGGAATTGGAACACCCCATGTTCTTTGACGACTTAAACACCAATCAGGTCTGTTCTTTAACATTCCTTCAAGACGAGCTTTACCCCAATCTGGGTAGAATTTAATTTCTGACTCTGTTAGAGCTAAAGCCTCTTTTCTTACACTGTAATTTTCATCATCTACTTTTAAAAACCACTGAGGAGTTGCTCTATAAATTAACGGTGTTTTAGAACGCCAGTTGTGTGGATAGCTATGTTTAAACTTCTTAAAGAAAATCAAAGCACCTGATTCTTTTAATTCTTCAACTATTGGCTCATTAGCCTTAAAGATATGTTCCCCTTGTCTCTCAGGATAATCGCTCGTGTATTTCCCGTCAGGGCCAACAGGACTGTAAACTTCAAGACCGTATCTTAAACCAACCTGGTAATCATCCACTCCATGACCTGGAGCTGTGTGCACTAAGCCTGTACCAGCTTCTAAAGTGACGTGTTCTCCAAGTAAAAACCTTGATGTTTTGTCTAAGAAAGGGTGGTCAGAAACAAGGTTCTCTAACTCAGACCCTTTAATTTTTTCACCTCTTAAAGTGACTTCTAAACCCGTTTCTTCACATACTTTCTCAATCATGTCTTTAGCCAAAAGCAATGTTCCATGATTTGTTTCAACCACTTGATAATCAAATCTTGGATGAACTGAGATTCCTAAGTTAGCAGGAAGCGTCCATGGAGTTGTTGTCCAAATAACTGCCGATAGATCTGAGTACTTTGATAAAGCAGCAGGTAATGTTTCTGGTTTAATTTTAAATTTCACAAAAATAGATGGGCTTTCATGTTCCATATGCTCAACTTCAGTGTCTGCTAAAGCAGTTTGTAAAGTTGGGCACCAATAAACTGGTTTTTTACCTTTATAAATAAGTCCATTCTCATAAACTCTTGCAAGCTCTCTAACCTCTTCAGCCTCATAGTCTGCATCAACTGTCACATATGGATTTTCCCAGTCAGCCAAAATACCAAGTCTTTTAAACTGCTCTTTTTGAACACCAACCCATTTATAAGCTTCAGCACGACAAAGCTCTCTAATTTCTTTTTTACTCTTACCTTGTCTTTTTGAACCTAAGTCTTTTGAAACTTTTAATTCAATCGGTAGACCGTGCCCATCCCAACCAGGAATAAACGGAGCTGTAAAACCATTTAAATTTTTATACTTTAAAGTGATGTCTTTTAAAACTTTATTTAAAACGTGCCCTAAATGAATGTTTCCATTCGCGTACGGAGGACCATCAGGCATAGTAAACATTTTATCTGTGCTTTTATTTTTTTCCTGAATCTTTTGATAAAGACTTTTTCCTTCCCACTCTTCAATTCTTTTCGGTTCGTTTTGGGGCAGGGACGCCCTCATCGGAAAGTCTGTTTTTGGTAAATTTAAACTGTCTTTAAGCTTCATAAGATATCCCTTGTTAAGCTACATTCTTCAACTGCAGCAGCCTAGCAAGGTTTAAGCTTTTGGGAAAGCTTCTTCGTTAAATCAGACCCTTAATTTTAGCCTCGCCAAGAGCTATTAACGCCCGTAAAGCTTCTTCATCCGAGGAGAGGTTTAAAAGCTCCCTGGCCCTAGTAACCGACTCCTTAGACCTCTCATCAAG
>JBOEFV010000058.1:0-24555 GCA_050633065.1 Bdellovibrionales bacterium | reverse complement strand
TGCTCGGTTCAGGTGGGCGTTTGGCAGGTCTTGTTGATATAGATTACAAGGGGCAAATGAAGATCCAAAGGGTCTTTAACGGCTAGTTTCTATACAGGCATTTGAAAAAAATTCTTCTCTCTACGTACAGACAGACAGGGCGTCTTAGTAGATATAGCCTTATTTTATGCTAAAAATAAATTTTCTGATATTGATGTTCTTGTATCCGAGTTTCACACTTGCGACCTCTTCAGCAAAGAGTGCACCTAAAGTATTAAAGTGTTCGAAACTACTATCACCTTTTGAAGCAAAACAAGATTTAACAATTGAAATAGCTCTCTATAATCTTGGTGAGGGTCAGCAGGAGTTGGCGTTTAGAAGTTTAAAGGGTTATGAAAATTTTTTGGAAAGTAAAGCTTTAGGCGGCTTAAATGAGGCGTTTGGCTCTTTGCGAACATTGGTAAGTGACTGGTTGTTGGGTAGCCGTAAAAGCTTTCAAGAGTATGAGGAAGTGCTTGTTCAACATAAAGGCAAGGCTATGGTTTATGGAGAGAATGGAAACTATAAGAAATCAAAAGCTTTTAATAGCAGGTACAAAGAAGGTTTGGCGATTGCATTTTTGGTGAAGACTCTGATTTCTAAGGGTTTAAACAGTGCTGCTAGTGGAAGTAAAGAGTGGCAAGGTTTGGCGTTTGAAATAAGTGAAAGCACTGAGTTATTACAGTATGGCCTTAGAATTCATAGAATGGAGGCGGGGACTCATATTTTATATGGACTAGGTGAGCATCCTATTGCTTGGGATATTCCTGCACATGCAAGGCCTGAGAAGGTTGCGGCTCCACGTTTAAACGAGCCGGGCTCAAAAGATGAAAAGCCGATACCCTCAATTCTTTTTTAGTACTTAAACATCATACTCTTGAATAGTTTCGCTAGGGAAAAACTGTAGGCGGTAGATGTTAACATCATACTCGTCTCCAAGCTGGTTGGTGAGTTCTTCAAGAATCATAGAGTTTAATTTTTCAGGTAAGACTGAGATGTTTGCATCTCTTAAAAAAGGGAAGATTTCCTCTTTAGCGGCAAAGATAAACTCATCAGGGGTTTGTTCAACCCATCCTCTTTCAAAGATTGCTTCTGTAACACCGTTTTCTACTATACTTTTTAACATTGCTTCCATGTGTCTCAAATCGGAACATGTAGGAGAAAGCATGAGTCTAGGCTTGGTTTAGTTTTAGATCTTGCTCATTAGTTTAGGCTAGATATACACTTAAGTCCTGTGAAGGTCTTAAATGTAGTAGAGTTAGATCATTTAATAGAATCAGTTTCCTTTATGAAGGGGGCTGAGTTTCAATCAGTTTTAGGGTTAAAGGATGTGATAACTTTAAAATTTTGGAGCAACGGGCCTTTTTGGCTTACCTTTAACTTATCTTCAAACAAGCCTTTTTTCTTAGCTTTTAGTAAAGAGCACTCACTAAATCCAGGGCTTTTAAAGAAAGCCTTAAAAAAGCCACTAAACCTATTTTTAACAACACACTTTAAGGGCTTATCAGTCACTAAGATTGAGAGAGTAAAAGAGTACGGGCGTCTTATAAGATTTTATTTTGATAACAGTGATGATCTTTATTTAGAGTTTCGCGCCTATCCTGGTGGTTTAAACTTTTCAGCAGTGAAGGAGAAGAAGTCTGTTCATTGGAACAAGCCTAGTCCTCTTGAAAAAGCTGATGAGGCTTACAGTCCTGAAACAGTAAGAAGTCCAAGTGTTGTTTTAGAAGAAGGGGTGGAGTTTTTAAATTCAAAAATGAAGTCTGATCAAAAAGGGCCGGTGGAAGATAAGTCTTTAATAGCTAGAAAGAAGATTGAAGAGGGGATTTTATTTTTAAAGTCAGATGGCTATAAAAGGTTTTCAGATGTGTTATCAAATGAAGAAGAGCTTTCAGGAGACTTGTTAGAGATTTATAAAGAGGGCTTAAGTGTTAGAGAAAATATTGAGTGGGGTTATGGTCAGCAAAAACTTAAAGACGTTAAAGTTGAAAGATTAGAGAAAAGACTGGCTGAGCTCATTCAAAAAACAAATACAAAGAAGAACAAGGAAGTTGTTAGTAGCGGTCTTAAGGCAACAAGAGCTCTTGAGATTAAGCCGGGCGTGAGGGCTCTTTGTGGTAAATCAGCGAAAGAGAACATGGAGCTTTTAAGAAAAGCTAAACCTTGGCACATATGGATGCATTTAAAGGACTATCCTTCAGGGCATTTGATCTTAGATATACCTAGAAGTTACGCAGTTTCTGAAAAAGAGCTTGAAAGCTGCGGATTGTTTTTGTTTAAAGTTGCAGCTCCAAGAAAGCTTCATAGTTCGGATCAGGTGAAATTTGAAGTTATTTTCACGGAGGCTAAATTTGTAAAGCCTATTAAAGGGGCTAAATCTGGTCTAGTGCAGCCGAGTAGAACAAAAGCTAGGCTCTATGAGTGGAGAAAAGAAGACAAGGTCACATATTAAGCAATCTACTAAGCGCCGCACCAATAAGCTTTAAAAAAAAGCATGTTTATTGACTGAAAATTATCTCAACATAAAATTAAAGTAATTCGACTAACTAATAGAAATCACTTAAGATTTCTTCATGTTTTGTTAAAAATAAACTGTTGAGGTGAAGATGATAAAAGTTGAAGGCTTAACCAAACTTTATGGTGATCGCGCAGCTATTAATAATTTAAATTTTGAAGTGAACAAAGGAGAGGTTGTTGGATTTCTTGGTCCAAACGGAGCGGGTAAAACAACGACAATGAAAATCTTAACAGGTTTTATGGCTCCAACTTCAGGTCTAGTTACAATTGGTGGCGTGGATATTTTTGAAGATCCGATACTGGCTAAAAGTAAGATTGGTTACCTTCCAGAAAAACCACCTCTTTATATGGATATGAAAGTTGAAAAGTATTTAGCTTTTGTTGCAGGGCTTAGGGGAGTTGAAAAAGACTCTATGACTTCTTCAGTTGATAAAGCTTTAGAGTGTCTTGATCTAAAAGAAGTAAGAGGAAGAGTGATTGGGAACCTTTCAAAGGGTTTTAGGCAAAGAGTAGGTATTGCTCAAGCGATAGTATCAAATCCTGAAGTTTTGATTTTAGATGAGCCAACAGTTGGTTTAGATCCAAGTCAGGTGGCTCACTTTAGAGAGCTTTTAAAAGAGTTAAAGGGGAAGCATACAATTATTGTTTCTACACACATTCTTCCTGAAGTGCAGGCTTCTTGTGAGCGTGTAGTGATTATTAATGAAGGACATATTGTAGCTCAAGACAGTTTGAAGTCTCTTTCTCAAAAAACCACTGGTGGTGTGAGAAGAGTGAAGATTAAAGTTCAAAGAGTTAAAGATCAGTTTTCTAAGGTTTTAGAAGATTTAGAATTTGTTAAGATGTCGAGTTTTGCAGGTCAGCACCTTCATGTAGATCTAAGTGGAGGAGATGAGTCTTTAGAGGAGCTTTCTTCTCGTGTGGTTGAAAGCGGTATGGGTTTAATTGGAATGGAAGTGTCTACAGAAAAACTAGAAGACATTTTCTTAGAGCTTACTTCAAAGAGTTAGAGGAATATGATGAAATCAGTATTAATTTTAAGAAAAGAACTGCAAGGGTATTTTACAAGCCCTATGTTTTATTTATTAGCCTTTGTGTTTACAGCATTCTTAAGTGCAAGGTTTTTACCAAGTATTTTTACATTTGCGCAGAAATCATCGGTTCCAGCTGCTATGGGAGGTGGTGGAAACATTCATATGAGTGTTTTCATGGTGCATTTAAATCTAGTGTATTTGGTGATGTTGTTTTTAACACCTTTAATTACAATGAAGCTTTTTTCAGAAGAGAAGAAAGAAAAAACTATGGACCTCCTTTTAACAGCTCCTGTTTCTTCAACGGAGATTGTTTTAGGAAAGTTCTTAGCTTCATGGGTAGTGGTTTCATTGTTGCTGCTACTAGCTTTGGTTTACCCTTTGTCTATAGGTCTTGTGGCAAGCTTTGATTACGGGCCTTTAGCAGGAAGTTACTTAGGGATGTTTTTAATGCTTGGGGTGAATTGTGCAATAGGCTTGTTTGCTTCATCTTTAACAGCTTCAGGGATTATGGCGGCCTTCTTAGGTGTTTTGATGATCTTAGGTGTGATGTTAGCAGGTTCTTTATCAGGCTCTATAACACATCCATTTTGGTCCTCATTAGTGGAGCAGCTTTCAATGGTTTTACATATTCAAGACTTTTTTAACGGCACAATTGAGACAAGTGGGGTTTTATTCTTTGTTTCAACTATATGTATTTTTTGTTTTCTGACTCAACGAGTGGTTGAGTCATCGAGATGGAGATAGGTGAAGTATTATGAAATTAGAAAACTATTCTAAAGGGCTATTTCTTTTTTGTGGAATTATTTTAATTCTTGTTGGGGTTCCAAGGCTTTTACTTGGAGACTGGGTTATTTATTCTGAATACCTGTTTTTCACAGCCTTAGTACTTTTTTGTATAGCGACAGCGTTTAGCTATAAAAACATTCTAGATTTTTTCTCTATGAGGACTACAAAATATGGGATGAACATGGGGACCTTGGTTGGACTAGGTGTTGTACTTTATGTTTGTTTAAACTTTTTTGCTTTTAGATATGATAAATCTGTAGATATAACAGGTGATAAGATCAATTCGCTTTCTCTGCAGAGCTTAGAGATTTTAGACCTGTTAAAAGAAGATGTGGAGTTTAGAGTTTACTATCAGGGCAAGGTTCATTCAGGGCAGAATATAGGACTTAAGCTTTTATTTAAGAAGTATGTAAGAGAGAGCTCTAAGGTAAAGACAAAGTTTGTTGATGCTCATAAGGACCCTACATCAGCTCAGTACTTAACAAGAGAAGATCAGGGGAAAATCGTTATCTTTGCTAAGCAAGGGGAGCGAATGGAGAGGGTTAGAGAGCCAATCGGAGAAGAGTCGATCACATCAGCTCTTTTTAGGCTTGGGCGTACAAACTCTAAGAAGATTTACTTTTTAACAGGGCACGGAGAAAGAAGCATTAGTGCTTCAGGTGTTTCTGGCGCTGGTGTTGGAATGCTGGCGGACGCTTTAAGAGCAAAAGGTTTAGTTTTAGAAGAGCTTAACTTATTACAGCTTCAAGAAGTTCCAAAGGATGCAGCTATGCTTGCAATCTTAGGCCCTAAGAAGGCTTTACTTCAAAAAGAGATGATCAGTGTAAAAGAGTATCTTGTTGAAGGAGGGAGGTTGTTATTAGCCTCAGATCCATCACAAACAGATAATCTTAATGAGATCTCTAAAGTGGTGGGAATCACTATTAAGAAAAACTTCTTACTTGCTACACAGACTGTGGCGGGTGCGGATGCGATGTCTGTATTAGGGCAGGAGTTTGATTCGGCTAACGTTATTGTTGAGAAAATGGATAAGAATGCTGTAACGCTTTTTTATGAGGCTTCAGGGCTTAAAAGAGGAAAATCTAAATTTGTAATCAGTGAAATGGTGAAAACTCCTGAAGTTGTAATCCCTGTAAATGACCTTCAAAACTATCAGGCTGAAGTTCAGGGTAAAAGACCTGGGGTTGCCACTATTGCGATGACAACAAAAGGTTCTTTTGGAGATGATGCTCATGCAGGTCATGGTCACGCAGAAGATGAAGAGGTGAAGTTTGCAGTAGCTGTGTTTGGTGACAGTGACTTTTTAACAGATGTTTACCTAGATACGGGCTTTAATAAGGATTTGGCTTTAAATACTTTTGCTGAGCTTTCTGGACAAACAAATTTGATCTCTATTAGGCCAAGAACGGCACAAGATACAAAGCTTCTTCTGACAACTTCAAATTCAGCTTTTGTTTTGATCTTTCCAATTCTTATTCCTTTAATTCTTTTAATTATAGCAGCCATTTTATGGTTTAGAAAAAGAGGCGCTTAAATATATGCATCTGATGAAAAAAGACTTTCTTAAAACTGGTATTTTTGCACTTGTGGTTTCTGTGGTGGTGGTTTTTGCCATTTTAGAGGTTAAAAAGTTTCAAGGAGAAGAAGAGGCTAAAGAAGCTGAAAATAGAGTCGTAGATTTTGGCTCTATTGAAATAAAGAGACTTAAGTTTAATGAGTATATTTTAGAAAGAGATGGCAAGAAGTTTACCTGGAAGCTGGTTTCGCCGTATACAGACTATCTAAACTATAGAGTTGTTGAAGAATGGGTTTCAAAAGGACTTTCTCAAGAAGGCAGAAATCTTAGTGATGGAGGAGAGTCTTTAACTTGGTCTGAGTTTTCACTTGATAATGATTTAAATAAATTAGTGTATATTACAGATGAGGGGAAAGAGGCTTCTGTTCAGTTATCAGAAAAAGAAGCTTTTGATGGAAGTGTGTATTTAAGAGTGATCTTTAAAGACACGGATATGCTTTATTCTTCTAGTAAAGAGTGGAAAGAGGTGTTCTCTAAAAAGGTTGAAGAGCTAAGAAGCTTACAGCTTTTTAACTGGGAAGTTCCATCTCCATCGAGTTTGCCAAAGAGAATTTCTTTTTACAAAAAAGGTCGAAAATACTTATCTTTAGATAAAGAGGAAACTTGGACATCACCTGAGTTTAAAGCATGGACTTTTGACAATGCAAAAGTAGACTCATTTGTTAATGAGCTTAAAACTTATCTCCATGATGGTTTTACTGATGGAAGAGCTCAGCTTAAGGATAAGGTTGCTACAGTGGTTTTAAACACGGACACAAGTGAAGAGTATAGTCTTAATTTTTATAAAGATGGGTCTGCTGTTTCAAGTTACCGTCCAGAGCATAAAATGAAAGTTGATAAAAACGCTTTAGCCTCTTTGGTTGTAGAGCCTTTAGATCTAAGATCTTTTGATGATGTTGATGGGGGTATGCCTGATGGGGATTTTGACGCTTTAAAGATTAAAATTAAAGATAAGAGCCAAAGGTATGCTTTTAAGGATAACATCTGGGTTTTAGGAAAAGGGGAGAAAGAAAGAGCTTCTTTTAATGGGGCTCAAGTTTTTGTCTTTTTAAATAAGCTAAAAGAGATCAACTATAAAAGATTTGTTTCAGAGAAAGGAATTGTCTTTAAAAGTGCTAAGAAGAGGATTTATTTGTCTAAAGACGGTAAAGAGGTCTTAAGGTATTCTGTAGGTCCTGACTTTCAGTGTGAGGCAACTAGCAAGCGTAAGAGATGTGTTTTGATAGCAACTAATGTTTTAAAGAAAGCTTATGTAGTGGCTTTAAAAAGCGAAATCAATAAGATTTTTAGATTTAAGTTTGATGAAGGGGCAAAATAAATGGGGGAGATGATGTTTAAAGCAAAGTCAGCAACAAGAGTTGATTTTGCAGGGGGAACTTTAGACCTTTGGCCTTTATCAACTCTAGTGGCTGATGCAACAACTGTGAACTGTTCTATTTCTTGTTACACAACGGTTGAGTTTAAAAAAAGTGACAAAATGTCAGTTTTTGTTGAAAGCCCTGACTTTAAAGAAAAATTTGAATTTTCAAATCTAACTGATTTTTTCAGTAAAGAAGACTCTAAGCTCTCGATTCTTCAAGAAGCCTTTTCAGTGCTAACAGATAAAGAAAGTGGTGTAGGGGATTGGTCTATTAAATCAGAGTCTCCAGCAGGTTCAGGACTTGGTGGAAGTTCAAGTCTTTTAATCTCAATGCTTAAAGTACTTTTTAACATTAACGGTGAAGATTATAGTGAAAAAAGCATTATTGAATCTGCTAAAAATATTGAATCAAGAGTTTTAAGAACTCCGGCAGGGATTCAAGACTATTTTTCTCCTGTTAAAGAAGGACTTAATCTTATCACTTATAAAGAAGCAGGTTTTGAGCGCACTGATATGAGTGAGTCGCTGTCTTTTTGGAAAGACTCTATTACAATTGTTGATTCTCAAATTAAACACCACTCAGGTATGAACAACTGGGACATTTTAAAAAAGTATATTGATCAAGATGAAAAGGTTGTTAAAGCTATTAAGAGTATTTCAAGGGTATCAAAAGATACTAAAAAAGCTCTTGAGGCTAAAAGTATGGATGCTCTAATGGATTGTTTTAAAGGGGAATTAGAGGCTAGAAAGGCTGTTTCAGACTCTTATATCAATGATGAATTAAGTGCTTTTTTAGACAAGCTGTCAAAAGTTGAGAACGTTTTATCCCTTAAAGTTTGCGGTGCTGGTGGTGGAGGCTGTGTGCTAGTTCTGCATAAGAGTGGAGATAAAGCGAATGTTCAAGAGTCTTTAAAAGCACTGGGTGTTTCAGTGCTGCCATTTGAGTTAACAGGGCTGTAACTATGGAGAAAGAGCTTTACCTTGGTTTAAACTTAAGTGGAATTAAAAAAGACAAGAGTAGTCTTTTGGTTCTAGAAAAGTATAAAGACCATAATAAGGTAGTGCTTTCTAATATTGAAGATAAGTTTAAAAATTCAAAACTTAACTTCTACCCTGATGAAATTTTAAAAAAACAAATACTTTCTTATAAAGGCGTTAATCAAAACATTAAGGCTGTAGGAGTGAATTTTCCACTTTTTGCACCTCCATGCATAGGGTGTAGACGAGAATGCCCAGGAGTGCAGTCTTGTGAGGTCACAGAGGTTAAGTGGCTTGTTAGAGAATATAAAAAAGCCAACAAGCTAAGTTCAAAATCAATTAAAGATAGAAAAATACCATCACCTTATTCTGAAAGAGCTCTTGATTACTACATAGCTAATCTTTTAGAGGAGAAGTTTCCATTAGAGCCTGCATTTGGTTCAAGCAGGTCTTCTTTTTATGGAAGAGGGCAGTTTTTAATAAGAGGGCTTAAAGGTGTTAAGTTTATTGAGACCTTTCCAAAAGTGTCTATTTGGAGACTTGGTTTAAGGTATGGACTAAGAAAATCAGTTTTAAGAAATTTTTATAGATCAGAAGTAACAGAAGACAATAGAGCTCTATTTTTAGAAAAAATTGAAAAAGACTTTTTCATCTATGAAGACGATAAAGAAAACCTAATTAAGAACAAAGGTAACTTTGAAGCACTGTTAAACGCACTGTCTCTGTACTTTTTCTTTAACAAGCAAGGTGAGGACATTCTCCCAACTGTGTTAAAGAAAGGGCAGAGGGTTGCGGTGCCGATTTAGTTTCACTAACAGCACTCTTTCTAGCCTTAACAAAGGTTTTATGAGTCTTGGGTGTAAAGTACATATGAAAGATACATCTTTAAACTAAAAAGTCTAATTTAAAGCGGTTTTTTTAGGGTGTTGAAAAACTTTAATGTTGGACATTATGTATGAATCTTCTTCAATATAGAGGGAGTTGACGGTATAATCAAATTTTAAGAAAAGGGGAGTTGTTATGAGTCGCTGGGAAGAAGAGTTTAAGCAGAATGCAATACATGCCACATTAAAAGAGATGAGAGCTTTGGTTAGTACAGACTTTGATGATGTCGACCCCGAAGAGCAATCTGAGAAAAGAAGATTGTTAAAAATCATATTAGCCTACGAAGAAACTCTGTCGCAACTTGATGCTGAACTTGTTCCTAGTGAGACCTTAGTTGTTCTAAATAGAGAGTTGCGTTCCCCTGCTATTTGGGGCCAAGTAAAGGCTTATAGTACTAGTGGGGTGTCTACGCACCTTGTTGCTGCTAATGATCATATGTCAAAGTTCTTAATTCAGTTGTCTCAATTGCTGGCAATCTCTAAAAAGTCAGCAACAGAATCACCTATAAAGGGGCTCGAAGAGTCTCTCGATTCTTTTGCGCAGGCTGTTGATTTAAAGAAAACAACATTAGAAAGTGAATTGGAAAAGGTTACTTTAGCAGTATTAGAACAAAAGAAAGAAATTGAAGATCTTTCAGGAAGTATTAGTAGAAAAAGAGAAGAGTCTGAAAGATTAATAACAGCATGGCAAGAGCAACACTCTTCAGCTCAACATAAAAGAGATACTGATTTTGTGGCAGATCAAAAAGCTCGAACAGATAGCTATGCTGATTGGCGAAAAGAGATTGAAGCTGATGCAAAAAGTTCGATCAGTGATCTTCTCGGGGGTAGTGCTGAAAGCCTTGATCAGGGACAGAAGAAGTTTGATGTAAAAATAAATACTTATATTAAAGATGCTCGAATGAAGCATGAATCAATATTGAATTTATACGAATTAGTTGCAGGAGATAGCGTGGCTGGCGGTTATAAAAAGAATGCTGATGATGAGAAAACTGCTGCAAATTTTTGGAGGGTAGCAGCGATCATATTTATTGTTTTGACTGCAATATGGACAGGGGTTTCTTACTGGTTAACTGCAGACATTGGAGCGTTAGACCAGGGGGTTTTTATTGGTAGAATTATAAAAGCATTTTCGGTGACAGGAGTTCTATTGTTTGGTGCTGTGTACTCAGCTAAGCAGTCTAATGATCATAGAGAAAATGAAAGGCGGACGAGAAGATTTGCGCTGGAGGTGAATGCTATTGATCCATTTATAGCGTCGTTAAATGAAGAGGATCAAAAAATACTTAAGATAAAATTAAGTGAGAAGCTTTTTGGGCAAAAAGAGTTGGGGGAAGTAAGTGGAAAAGGTGAGATAATTGACGAGTCTGCACTGAGCGCTGTTGTTAAAGGAATAATGGATACGATAAAGGTAAGATAAGTTGTATACTTATTTATTCGTCTGAAATGGATAGGCGTAAAGAATTTCTTTGAAAACTGTCAATGCCCTCTAGGCGCAAACAAATCCCCAAGGCCATCAACTTTCATAGGAAAGTCTCCATAGGTTGAAAGCCATGTTTCAGGGCTTTCCATGCATAAAAAGACTTTCCATGCTCTGTTGTTCTCTTTAAAAGCATCGATGATGTATTTAAACATTTCAGATCTTAGGTCACTGTCATACCTTAGCTTTCCATCTTTAGATAAAAAGAGTTCTGCAGAGTTCACGTGTGAGCCTCTATCAAAACGTTCTTTCATAATGTGTCTTTGCTCTGGTTGAAACCTTAAGGCTCCAAGAGAGACAAAAGGAACATCTTTAGGGGAAAAGCTTGTTGTTATTTGGTTCACTAGTTCTGAGTAGTTTTCTTTCCACTCAGGGTGCCAAATAACAGGATCAATATGAAAACCTACTTTATAGCCGGCTGTTAAACATGCTTTTGCTGAATCAAGGCGGCCTTTAGCACTTGCTGTGTTGTGCTCTTCAGTTGTCACAATGTGTTCAGGGTTTATAGACCAGCTGATGATTGTGTTTGAAGTGTGTGGCAGGTCTATAAGGTGATCTACAAAGTCACTTTTTGTTTTTAGCTCTAAAGAGAGATTTGGGAAGTTTTTGATTCTTTCCATGATTTGAGCAGAGTATTCAGTAATGGGATCAAGACCTAAACTGTCAATCACTTCACCTGTTCCAACTCTTAAAGAGTGGTGAGTGTTTTTTTCAGCAATCTCTTCAAGCTCATCTAGTGCATTTTCAATATTTGAGTAAACAACCATATAAGGAGTGTTTAAAAAACTTTGAAGGTAGCAGTAAGAACAATTAAAGTGGCACTGAGAACCTAGGTTTAGTACAAAGTAGTTACAACAAGCTGAATTTTGATTTCCGCCAGGGCACTGTTTAAAAAATTTCCCCTCATGCTTTTTAACAAGAACTTTCTTTTTACTCTCGTTAAATTCGTTTGATGTCATTTGTCCTGAGTTTTTAGTCAGATCAATATTTTCATAAGGGCGTATCTTATCAGGAAAAAGAGACTGAAATCTTTTAGCTGTTCTTGACCCTTCTGAATCAGGGTGAATATAGATTTCATCTAAGAATTCATTATAGTGATCAAGGTAGCGTTTAATCATTCTTCTGTGTTCCAAGCTTTTGAGATGTCTTCAATCTTTTGTGAAGTTTTGTTTAAGTGAGTGATGAGTTGTTCAGGAGAAGGGCTGTGAATTTCAAGTTTTAACTGCCTTTGGTCTCCAATCCTTTTAAGTTCAACTTTAACACCTTTAGATAAGTCAATTTTAGAAAGCATGTCTGAGATGTGATTGTCTTTGTTTAATGAGTTTGCAAATCTTTTTTTCTTTAAAGATGTAAGAAGTTTTTCAGGAGATTTAAAAGTAGTGATGAAGTCTGAATCAATTTTTTTAGTCGCCATTAAATCAAAGTAGTACTCTAAGATTTGAAGACCGTTGCTTTTTGTAGGGTTTAGTTCAGAAAGTTTTATGAAATTGTTAAAGTCTATGTCTTTACTGTAAGCATTCATAAAAGCTCTAAAATCTTTAGGGCCAAGTTTTTTATTTAAAGCCCAATCGTTAAACTCTTTTGGGAGTGTTTTTGAAAATGCATAAATGTCATTGATTAAGCTGATGTTTCCATAACCGAGTTCTTTTAGGTAAAGATCTTTTGAGAAGTCTTTAGAAGGTACTGCTTTTAAAACCTTGAGGTGTGACATAAAAGTCTCTTCTTTTGAAAGTTCTGCTAGTGCTTTTTCAAGACTCACATCAGAACTTAGGTCATAAGATTTTTCACTTAAAAGATAAGACTTTGTTAGAACTGTGTTCTTCCACACAAAAGAGCATGGTGTAGGTTTTAAAATACTTGATATAGTGGTAAATTCATTTTGCATTGTAAGCCTTGGTACCAAATATGGTTTTAAGATACAATATTTTGCTGAGTGCTTTATAAATATGTGAGGAGAGTGAGGGTGTCTATTTTTAAAAAAAGCAATAATTCTAGATACTTAAAAGAGCAACGTAAAGACGTTGTGGCATTTCATTATGCCCCTAAGAGCTCTGTTAAGGATGCTTCTCATGTTTTTATCTGGGATCTGGATAAAACCTACCTAGACACTCATTTTGAAAGCTTTAGCGGGCTTATGAGGACAGTCTTTGAAAAAGCCTTTCAAAAAAGAAATGTTCCAGGAACTGCGGCTCTTGTTAAAGCACTGTCTAAGAAAACAAGCCCTCTTCCTATTTACTTTATTTCAGCTTCTCCTCCTCAAATGCAGGAAAAGATTAAAAGAAAGCTAGACTTAGATGGTCTAAGCCCATTTGGCTTTTTATCAAAAGACAACCTTAAGAATTTAAGGCCAGCACTATGGAAGCGTTTAACAAACCATATAGGGTTTAAAATTCAGGCCTTAATGGAGATAAGACTCTTACTATCTGATGGATGTAAAATGGTTTGTTGGGGGGATGACAGTGAGTCAGACGCTACAATTTATTCTCTTTTTTCAGATATCTGTTCTCATAGGCTAACGGATAGAGAAGTTAAAACACTCTTTGAAGAGTTAGGGGTCCCTTTAGATCAAACTGAACTGATCATTGAGCTAAGAGATCAAAAAGAGAACTTTGACCCTTTAGAGAGAGTTTACATCAACTTAGCTGTTGATACAGACCCTGAGTATTACAGAAGGTATGGAAGGCGTCTTATGGCTGTTGATAACACTTTTGAAGTTGTTCTTGATCTGTTTCAAAGAGGCTTTGTTGATTTAGAGAGTGTTCTTGATGTGGTTAAAGATTTAAAGAAGAACTACAGGTTTAACAGACATAACTTTGAACACTCTTATGAGCTTTTATGCATTAGAAAAAGGTTGTCAGTTTTGGCTGACAGCATGATCAGGCCAAAGCTTATTGAGCTTGGTATCTTTCATAAAAACTATGAGCCATCAGTGGCGCTTTGCGATCAAGAAGCTGTTCCTCTTAAAGAGGACTTTGCAGATATTACTAGACCTTGGATCCCTGAAAGAATTGATTATCTTTCAGACTATTAAGAACAAGGCTTAGAACCTAGAATACAGTCCTGAAAATTGATTANNTGAGCGTCTCGTGGGCTCGGAGATGTGTATAAGAGACAGATACAGTCCTGAAAATTGATTAAGTGATACTTTTACTTATAATTAAGACTGGGGGGGCTTGTGAGATTTTTAGCTGTTGGTTCAATACTACTTTTGTTTTCCTCATCGGCGTTAGCTGATTACACTTGTGCTGCTACATGTATAGAGGCTCGAGGAACTTCTTATGGCGCAGGAGCCTCTCGAACTTTGTTTTTGGGTTATAAAAACCCAGAGCCTGTCACAAGAAGAACTAAGAGGCAGGCTTGGAGAGGTTTAAGGGCGCAGTGTGACCCCTTTTTATTAGTAACGAGGTATGAAGCTCGTTTTGAATTTGGTGTTGGGAATATATTAGTCAGTCATACAGAGGCTAAAAGAGAAAATGCTTGCAGCAGGACGCAAGTTACCCCAAGGAGCACTTCTTCATCTAGTGAAGGCTCCTCAGCTCTTCAGTAATTTAAGAGATGATATAAAAAAAAGCCCCACGTTTTGAGAGGCTTTTTATTTTTAAAAACTCTAAAGAGCTTTTTGGTCTTACTGACAGTTAGCGCTTAAAAGCTCACTTTCATAGTTTGAAAGTAAAGTGCTTGAATCAGTGTAAGGCCAGTTTGTAGAAGCATGTACACTTGTAAAGCTTGGCCTAGAGATACCAGCTTGGCTTGGAAGACCTGTGACATTGATAGTAGCTCTGTATGGATATCTAAGAGTTCTTGTAACAGCTAAAAGCGCAAGCTTTGCATGTGTAAGAGCTTCAAGTCTTTCATCAGCTGTTGATTGTGGCATAGCAGAAACATCAATTGTTAAGCTTGGCTCATGAACATACTGACCACCAGATTGAACGTAGTTATCAATGCTGTTGTAAGTGTAGATGTAGCTAATCCCAGGGTTACTTGCTGAGTTAATATTTACAGGTGGGAAAGTGTTAGGGCTGTTGTACATAGGCACGTGATAGTTATTTGTCGCAGTATAAAGACGGCCCATTGCAGATGAAGAGATAGCGTCCCAGAATAATGCTTTTGTGATGCAAAACTTTTTTACTGTGTTGGGCTGAGTGTTAAAAGCGTTATAGTTAAAATCAGGCGGATCTTGTAAATTGTGAACATGTGGAATTGCTACTTTTTGCAAAGAGTCTGCAGTTGCAAGAGCTTGAGCAGATGCCAGCACCAAGAGTAGAGTTGCGATAGTTTTCATATGATTAATCCCCCGATTATATTCATGCGCTAAATAAGTTTAACGTCCCCTTAAATATTCTTTTCATTTTAAGGGTGGGGAGTACAGAAGTATTAACTTAAGAAAAGTATAAGATAATATTATACAAAAATGTTGCTTCTATTTTAAACAGTGAATTATTCAAATTCAATAGGGTATGTGACAAGAATAGAGTCGCCATCAAAAGGAGATGTCTTAATTCTCTTAAACACTTCCTGCACGCAGTTTTTAAAGGATTCATCTTTAAAGAAACTAGAGTCTTTAATTTTTGATGAGCTNNCCGCTATTTTGGAGTGTGAATTCAACAACTAACTTTCCTGTAGCCATGGGATTTTTTCTTAAATAGTTTTCATAACATTTTTTTAATAAAGACCTTTTGCTGGCAATAAGCTCATCAAGTAAAGACTCTTTATCAAGCACATCTTCAGGGCTGCTATCTTCAGATATAGCGGGCATAGTGATGTCATGAGGAGTGGAGTCCTCTAAGTCACTCTTTTTAAAGTAAGGCTCAATAACCCAACCTTTATAAGTAAGAATAAGATTTTCAAAAGAAGTCTTTGGAGTGATTTCGTCAAACTTAGAGAAGTTTACAAAAACTTTTTTAGTTTCAGGAGAGATGACTTCAAAAGTCACATCAGTAGGTCCTGAAAAAGAGATTTCTTCACCTGAGAGCTCAAAGGTTGCTGCTGCGTCAGGCCCAAGCGTAAAGCGCTCCTTAGAGTAAACTTTTTGACCAGATTTTACAGTAGTGGCTTCAGAAGTGAGTGTAGTTTTTTTTACGCTTCCATCTAATGAAACTACAGAGCCAATTTCATACTGAATCTGTGGTTTAAGTATAGAGGGGTTAAGGCTTAGATAAAGACTTAAGCCTGCAAAGATAATGCAAAATAATCCTAATGAAAAAAGGAGAAGAAATAGTTTATTATTCTTCACCTTTAGGCGCTTCTTTCTGTACTTCTACTTTTGGAGTTTCAACAGCTTTTTGAGCCTCTTCCTTATCTGTAGCAGCTCCACCTAAGACAGGTGCAGAAATTTCAACATCACTATCAACAGCGCTTGAAGCGTTTCCTTGCATTAAAGTGTAATTGATTCCAACTACGCAAAGAGCAAACAGTACAGCAACAACTCTAGTTGCTTTAACGATAAAGCTTGTAGCCCCAGTAGCACCGAAAAGACTTTTTCCACCTCCGCCGCCGAAAAGAGCACCGCCGCCACCTTTTGGATCTTGTAAAAGAACTAAAGCAATTAATGCAATGGCAATAAAAACATAAAATACAATTAAAGCAGATGTCATAAGTTGTTCTCCAAAAAAGGAGAATGTACTCTAAAACCACTAAAAATGGCTAGACTTAGTTATGAGAGAGGCTTTAACTGAGGCGCTGCGTTATTTTTAGAAGAGTAGGCCATTAAGGAGCGCTAGAGATGTTTGTTGTATTTGAAGGTTTAGATGGCTCTGGAAAGTCTACATTAATGAGGTCTTTTAAAGAAAGCCTTCAATCCAAGCAGATTAAGTTTGAAGAGGTTTTTGATCCCGGTGGGACAAGTGTTGGCGATAAGGTCAGACAAGTTCTACTTTCAAAAGAGGATAAGCCTTCAAGTGAGACTGAATTACTCCTTTATCAAGCTTCTAGAGCTGAACTTGTATCTAAAAAAATAAAGCCAGCTTTAGATAAAGGTGAATGGGTGGTGTCTGACAGGTACTATCAAAGCACTCTAGCTTTTCAGGGATATGGCAGAGGCTTAAGCATTCCTAATATTAAGTGGCTAAGTAATTTTGCAACAGGTGGTTTAGCCCCTGATGTGGTGATCTGGGTGGATACTCCAGTTGATGTTTGCCAAGAAAGACTTCAAAAAAGAAGATCTGAAGGTGAGGGCTTAGACAGGTTAGAGGAAGAAAAGCTTGGTTTTCATAAGAAGGTATATGAAGGTTATAAAGAAAGCTCTAAAACAGATAAAGAGTCTCACTGGATTGTTTTAAATGGTCTACAAACGCCAGAAGAGCTTTATAAAGAGTTAAGTCAAAAGTTTACAGACTTTGAGAAAACACAGTGATCAGTCAAAATTTAAAAGACAGGTTAGCGGTTATAAAAGAGTCAGGGAAAGTCCCTAACGTTCTTCTTATTACAGGGCTTTATGATCAAGAGATAAAGTCTCAGCAATTAACAGAAGTTGTTAAAAACATTGAAAGCAGTGAGGTTTCAGAGGCTAAGGGAAATATAATCTTTTTAGACTCAGAGTCTTTAAGCGCTATTAAAGTTGATGACGTAAGAGATTTGTTAAAAAGAATTTCTTTAAGAAACTGGGACTCAGGCTCAGGTAGATATGTTTTAGTGCCAAGATCAGAGCTTTTAACAGTTCAAAGTTCAAATGCGCTTTTAAAATCTTTAGAAGAAGCGCCTGAGGGCACTTACTTTGTTTTAGGTGCTCCATCTAAAAGAAGTGTATTAAGAACGATTCTTTCAAGAAGCTTTGTTCTTAATGAGGACCTTGGAGACTTAAGCACTAAAGAAAGCACTAATGTTTTTGAAGAGGCTATTTTTAATTCAAACTTAGAGCCGTTTTTAAAAGTAGTGAGGGCTGACTTAAAAGCTGAGTGGCAGGATTTTTCATTAAAGGCTAAGGATAAATTTGTGAGTGAAGTGTATTCAGGAGAGCTTAATAAAGCTGAGTGGCATAGGCTTTTTGATTTTATGGATGATTTAGATGAAAAGATAGAAGCTAATATGGACACTAAGTGGCTGGCTTCTTCGATTGAAAGGTTTGGCTTTAATGGCTGATATTTGGACTGACGCTCATACGCATTTAAATATGTTAAAAGAAAGAACTCCTGAAGAAGCTATTAAGTTAGCAAAGGATGAGGGGATTCATAGATTCATTAACATTGGTACTAACTCTAAAGATCACTCTATTGTTTTAGACTTAGCAAAAAAGCATGAAGAGGTTTATTGCACTTTAGGGGTACACCCTCATGAAGCAACAGACTTTGTAAATGCAAAAGATTTCATGCTTGAGAATTTAAACCATCCTAAAGTAGTTGCTGTAGGAGAGATTGGTCTTGATTTTTACTATGATAACTCTCCAAGAGATCTTCAGATGAAAATCTTTAGAGAACAAATGGAGATTGCTGAGGAGCTTAATCTTCCCGTTCAAATTCACACAAGAGATGCTGAAAAAGAAACAATTGAAGTTTTAAAAGATTTTGAAGGAAGAGTGAAAAGTCTTCTTCACTGCTTTTCAAGTTCAAGAGAGTTGGCAGAAAAAGGTGTTGAATACGGCTGTCACTTTTCTTTAAGCGGAATTTTAACTTTTAATTCAGCAGATTCATTAAGAGAGAGTATTAAAGAAGTGATTCCTCTTGATAGAATTCATATTGAAACAGACGCTCCGTTTTTAGCGCCTATGCCTAAAAGAGGGAAAGAAAACCATTCAGCGTTAATGATTCACACAGCTAAAAAAGTTGCAGAACTAAAAGGTGTCAGTCTTGAAGATTTAAAGGCGGTTACTGCTGAAAACAACTTAAGATTATTTAGCAAACTTAAGTACCGACTTTAATAAACTTAACTTTTTGTTAAACGGTCCATCACCACAGTGGCGGTTAAATCGCCGCTTACGTTGATGGATGTTCTGATCATGTCTAGAATTCTATCAACAGCTATGATTAAGCCTGTACCCTCAATGGGAATTCCTACAGATTGAAGTATAGTGGCTAAAATAACAATCCCAACTCCTGGAGTACCGGGAGATCCAATAGAGGCCCCAACTGAAGCCAGGCCAACTAATATTAGTTGGCTAGTAGATAAATCAATACCGTAAGCTTGAGCTAAGAACATTGTGGCAATCATTTGATAAATTGCTGTGCCATCCATGTTTATTGTAGAGCCTAAAGGAATTATAAACTGTGCAACAGAAGGCTTAACTTTAAGTTTTTCTTCAGCTGTTTTAATTGAAAGAGGCATAACAACAGCTGAACTTGATGTTGAAAATGCAAGTAGCTGAACGTTAAAGATTTCTTTTAAAAAGGTTATAGGGTTTCTTTTTGCAACAAAAGAGACAACAAAAAGGTAAAAGAGTAAAACAGACAATAAACCGATTATAACAGTAACTACATAAGCACCTAAGCCTGTTAAAGCTCCAAGGCCAACTGAAGCCACCATTTTAGTTGTTAAACCAAAAACGGCTAGAGGTGCTAGGTATAAAGACCAATTAACAACCCTCATGCAAACTTCTTGCATTGAACTTAATAAGTCCACTAAGGGCTGGGCTTGCTTAGTGGCAATAGAGATTAAAGCAACTCCAACAATAAGTGCAAAAGCCACAACTTGAATCATATTTGAATCATTCATAGCAGCAAAGGGGTTACTTGGAAGAACCCCTAAAACACGGTCTTGTATAGAAACTTGAGTAGGGGCTTTAATAAGGTCAACTGGTGAGACATCAATACCGCTAAGAACTGTGATGTTGATATAGTTTCCGGGTTTAATAATTGAGGCAATAATAACTCCTATAGTTAGTGATACTATAGTTGTTCCAACAAAATAAACGGCAATTCTTAAACCTAGTTTTTTAAGTTGTTCAGGATTTTCACTACTTGCAACACCAAGAACGATGGAGGCAAAAATAAGAGGAATAACAATCATTTGCATAAGGCGCAGGAAAAGGTAGCCGGGAAAAGCTATCCATTCAGTTAAACTTGTTACAAGGCTTGGGTTAATGGAGAAGGGATTTTGCGAAAAGAAAAGCCCTGCTCCTATCCCCATGCAAAAACCAAAAAGAACTTGAGCCCAGAGGTGGTATTTAAGAAGCCCTTGAATGTAATGACTTAAGCGTGAAAAAGACTCAGGGTGCAGGCCCTCTAGAGTGGATTTTATTATGTTCACCTAATCCTCCTGTTAATATTTTAAATTAAACCCTGTCATATAGGTTAGGTCACCTTTTTCAATGGGTTTTTTTAAATTTGAATCAAATGAGTAGCGAATATCATTTGATAGAGAAAGATTCTTATATAGTTTTAGTTTTAAATTAAAGTGGGATTTAACCCTGATATTTTTAATGTCATCAACAGAAGGTTGTAGGTAGTTCACAAAAGTAAGAGCTGAGGTGTCGTTAAGCTTAGCTTTGTAAGAGGCGTAGACGTTATAGCGGAACAAGATGTTTTTTGTTAAGTCTTCAAATTCTTCAGATTCATAAAAAGCGCCAAGTCCAACAGAGAACCACTGAGATGGTGAGCTTAATAAATTTTTCCTAAGTCCTACTCCTAAAAGCTTTCTGTACTTTAATGATTTAAAGTCATCAAATTGAATTTGAGTGAACGTCTCTATGGAAAAAGTTTTTGGAAAGTGTGTTGTGTACCTAAGATGTATTTGGCCCCTATGAATATTTTTGGTGTTAGAAACTTCACTATAAGAATAGTTAAGTAAGCTTAAATACTCATTGTTTTTGTTTCTATAGATGTTGTTTGCGCCAAGTGAGCTGTTAAACTTGTCAGTGTTTCCAGAAGCTCCATTAACCTTTAGGCCTAAAGACCCTAAAAGGCCTAACTCGTCAGATTGTCTTAAGCTTTCAATGTTTATGAAGGAGTGAGCAGTGCTCAAGAAAAAGAAAGAACTTAGAATAAGAAGAAGTGTTTTTGAATTCATAAAGGTCCTTAAGTTAAAGAAAGTTTAAAGTTAAAGAGATTAGGGCAAGACTTGGTGGGAGGCCCTGCATAATTGCAGCTCGAGTTAAGCTCTTAGACGAGAAGCGAAGAACTAAGGCGGCTCCAAGCATGGAAAGGCAGGCTGTAGAAATGAGGGTTAATCCAACTTTAGGGTCTAAAGTGAGGTAGAGAAGAGAGCCTGTAAAAACAGAAAGAGCTAGAAAAAGATTGTAAAACCCTTGGTTAAAAGCAAATCCTTGGCAAATTTTGGCCTCAGCTGCAGTCATTTTGAAAATTTTGTTCACTTTTTTACTGTTCCACCAAACACTCTCTAAAAAGAAGATGTATATGTGTATGCAGGCGGCTAATAGCGCAAAAGCGCATCCTAAAATACTTAAAATCATATAAACCCCTTTAGGTATTAGAGTTTATTATAAAACAGCTTTCGTCAAATGAATGGAAAACAGGATTTTTGCCTACTTTGCCTTTAAAGAGGGCTATCTCTTATAAGCTACTAATTACTTTGGGCTAAATTCGATTATTTTTAACTCTTTTGTGGTTCACATCTCACATAAATGGGTTTAGACAATAGGTATCTTAAATTATGTGTGGAGGTTTAAATGGCAAAAGTGCGTGTTGGTATAAACGGATTTGGTAGAATTGGTCGTATGGTTATGCGTGAAGGTTTTGATGATTTAGATATTGTTGGAATCAACTGCTTAATGACTCCTGAGGCAACTGCACATTTGTTAAAGTGGGATTCAATTCATGGAAAGTATAAATATGATGTAGAAGCTTGTGAGGGCGGAATCATTGTAAATGGAAAAAGCATTAAACTTTTCTCTGATAGAAACCCTGAGAACATTCCATGGAAAGACTGGGGTGTTGATTTAGTTTTTGAATGCACAGGGGCGTTTAAGAAAAAAGAAGACATTGAAAAGCACATTAAAGCAGGAGCTAAGAAAGTAATGGTTTCAGCTCCAGCTCCAGGTGCTGACTTTACAGTTGTTTATGGCGTTAATGAGCAAGAAGTAGATAAAGAGAAGCACACGATTTTAAGTAACGCTTCATGCACTACAAACTGCTTAGCTCCGTTGGTTAAAGTTTTAAATGATAAGCTTGGAGTTGAAAAAGGCCTAATGACAACAATTCACTCATACACGAACGATCAAAAAGTTTTAGACGGTCCTCATAAAGATTTAAGACGTGCAAGGGCGGCGGCAGAGTCTATGATTCCAACAACAACAGGGGCTGCAAAAACAGTTGGTAAGATCCTGCCTGAAATGGAAGGTAAAATTGATGGGTTCTCAGTTAGGGTCCCAACACCAAATGTTTCACTTGTTGATTTCACATTCACTTCACAAAAATCAACTTCAATTGCTGATGTTAATCAAATCTTAGAAGATGCTTCAAAAGGTCAATTTAAAGGAATTATTGATTTTGAAAAAGAGCCTTTAGTGAGCCGTGACTTTGTAGGAAGAACTGCAAGCTCTATGGTAGATGCTCAGTCAACAATGGTGATGGGTTCAAATATGGTTAAGGTTGTTTCTTGGTATGACAATGAAGCGGGTTTTTCTAAGCGCATGGTTGATTTAGCAGCTTATTGGTTGGGTTAGAGCAGTATGTTGAAAAATGGTGTTTCAGGTTTAGAAGATCTTTCTTTAAATGATAAGCGTGTATTTTTAAGAGTGGACTTTAACTGTCCTCTTAAAGATGGAGTGGTTTCTGATGATACAAGAATTAGAGCGGCTCTTCCTACAATTGAGAAAATTTTAGAAGCTGGTGGAAAGCTTATTATTGGGAGCCATTTAGGGCGACCCGATGGTGAAGTAAAAGAAGAGTTTAGCCTTAGACCTGTAGCTGAAAAACTTGGAGATCTTACAGGTTATGATATCCTTTTAATGGATGATGTGATGTCGGATGCTCCAAAAGCAATTGCAAAACAACTAAAGCAAGATCAAATTATTTTACTTGAGAATTTAAGATTTGCTAAAGATGAGAAGGAAAGAACTGGAAAGCTTTCTCAACATATAGCATCTTATATAGATGTTTATGTTAACGACGCTTTTGGTGTTTGCCACAGAAGTGATTCAAGTGTTTTTGATTTGCCAAAACTGATCCCTAATAGAGGGGCGGGTAAACTTATAGAAAAAGAAATTGAGGCTTTATCTGCAGTTCGTGATAATCCAGAAAGACCTTTTGGTGTCATCATGGGCGGAGCTAAAGTTAGTGACAAAATCCCAATGATTACAAAATTTATTGATCAAACAGATATTTTTGTAATTGGTGGGGCTATGGCGTTTACCTTTTTAAAGGCAAAAGGGCTTCCTGTTGGAAATTCTTTAGTTGAAGAAGACTTGGTTAAGTACTGTAAAGAGCTTATGGAGCGTTTAGAGGGAAGAGGTAAGAAACTTCTTCTTCCAGTTGATTTTGTAGAGGCTGCATCAATTGAATCTGAAAAAGGAAGTCTTACTCAAGCAATTGGTGATGGTATGGCTGGTTTTGATATTGGATCAAAGTCAGTAGACCTTTTTGCTTCAGAGCTTTCAAACTGTAAGACGGTTTTATGGAATGGGCCAATGGGTGTTTTTGAAAACCCTGCATTTGCGGGTGGAACAAAAGGCCTTTGTGAGAAGTTGTCTGCAATGACCTCTATGAGAGTTGTTGGTGGTGGTGACACTGCAGCAGCTGCTGTGAAGTTTAATGGGTCATTTGATCACATTTCAACAGGTGGAGGAGCATCACTTTCGTTTTTACAAGGTGAAGAGCTTCCAGGGATTTCAGCACTTAGGCTTGATAGAAAAGAGATGCTTGCAAGAACAAGAGAGGTTCTTGATCCAGATCCGATGTATGATCCTGAGTATGTTAAAGAGCAAGAAGAAATTGCTGCAAAAAAAGCTGCAAGAGAAGCAAGGGCTTCAGGGAGTAGCGCTTCAACAAAAGCTACAACTGAGTCTTAAAAGGTCATGAGGGGGACTTAGTGCTTAGAGATAAACTTTGTTTTGGTAATTGGAAACTTAATAAAAACCCAGAAGAAGCCAAGGCTTTTTTAGAAGACTTTAATCAAATGACTGCTGAAGAAGTGAGAGATCATTTCTGTGTCTTTCCTACAGCTGTAATTTCAGGAGTGTTTTCAACTCAAAAGGTTAACTGGGGGGGGCAAAACTGTTACACAGAAAACTCAGGGGCCTTTACAGGGGAGACTTCGGCTTCAACACTAAGATCTATGAACGCAGGGTATTGTTTAGTTGGGCATAGTGAGCGAAGAAGCATCTTTGGTGAAACCGACGAACTGTTAAACTTAAAAGCTAAAAAGGTTTTAGAAGAGGGTTTGATTCCAGTGTTTTGCATTGGTGAGACTTTAGAGGAGAGGGAGTCTGGAAAGACCTTTAAAGTTTTAAAAAAACAAATTGAATTAGGCCTAAAAGGTATAGATTTAAAAAAGATAGTTTTAGCTTATGAGCCTGTGTGGGCAATTGGAACAGGTAAGGCTGCAACTCCTGATATGGTTAAAGAGGTTCATGACTTTTTGAGAAAAGAGTCTGGAGAAAAGAGTCTACCTCTTTTATATGGAGGCAGTGTAAAGCCTGCAAACGCTTCAGAGCTTTACCAGATTGAGCATGTAAATGGATTTTTAATTGGCGGGGCAAGTCTTAAGGCAGATTCATTTGTTGAAATCTTTAATAAGATGCAGGAGTCATAGATGACACGTGTAATCACTTTAAATGATATTCAGGCTGCGGAGAAAAGGCTTGATGGTGTAGCTATAAAAACAACCTGTGAGTTTTCAAGAAGTGCTACTAAATACACAGGTGTTGAGACGTATTTAAAATTTGAAAATCAGCAACTTACAGGGAGCTTTAAGATTAGAGGGGCTTATAATAAGATCTCCTCTCTCCCTTTAGAAAAAAGAGAAAAAGGTGTGAGTGCCTGTTCAGCTGGGAATCACGCTCAAGGTGTGGCTCGCTCTGCCACAGAGCTTGGAAT
>JBOEFV010000057.1:0-42260 GCA_050633065.1 Bdellovibrionales bacterium | reverse complement strand
TTAAAAACTCTCCCTTTTCCATTAACTGGAGATCAGTTAAAGTCCCTTAATGATGTGATGACCGACTTTGAAAAAGGCCACCCTATGCACCGCCTTATTCAAGGAGACGTAGGGTCAGGAAAAACTCTTGTCGCTTTAGCTAGTGCCTATGTAGCTATTCAAAATGGACAACAAGTTGCCATCATGGCTCCAACTGAAATTTTAGCACAGCAACATTTAACAAATGTTCAAAACTACTTAGAACCTTTAGGCATTAAAGCCGCATGTATCACTGGAAAACTTAAAGAGTCTGAAAGACAGGAGGTTGAACAAGGCTTATTGTCTGGCGATATAAATCTTGTTGTTGGAACCCACGCTTTATTTGAGGACCGTGTACAGTTTAAAAACCTTTCTTTTGTCATCGTTGACGAGCAACATCGCTTTGGAGTTCACCAAAGACAAAAACTAAAGAATAAAGGCACACACCCTCATTTTCTTGTGATGACAGCAACCCCTATCCCTAGAACTCTAACAATGACAGTATACGGGGACTTAGATGTGAGTCTTATTGAAGAAATGCCTCCAGGAAGAAATCCTGTTGCGACTAAAAAGTTTTTCCAAAAAGAAAGAGAAAAAGCCCTTCTTGCAGTTAAAAGTGAACTTGAACAAGATAGACAGGCTTATTTTGTTTTTCCTTTAGTTTCTGAGAGCGAAACTCTTGATTTAAAGTCTGCAGAATATGAGTTTGAAGAACTCACAAAGTATTTCAAAGGTTACAAGGTTGGTTTACTTCACGGTAAAATGCGTCCTGCTAAAAAAGATCAGATCATGCAAGATTTTAGAGACAACAAAATTCAAGTCTTGGTCTCTACTACCGTTATTGAAGTTGGAGTGGACGTTCCAAATGCAACAGTGATGGTTATTGAAAACTGTGAACGCTTTGGCTTATCGCAACTCCATCAGCTAAGGGGACGTGTTGGAAGAGGAAAATACAATGGCCAGTGCTTTTTAATCCTTGGAAACAAGTTTTCAAAAGAAAGCCTGTTTAGAGCCGGAGTTATGGAAAAAACTACTAACGGCTTTACTATTGCTGAAGAAGATTTAAAACTCAGAGGCCCTGGAGAGGTGCTTGGATCTCGTCAGTCAGGCTTACCCGCCTTTAAGCTTGCAGACCTTTTACGTCACCAAAAAGTACTTATTGAGGCAAGAAAAGCCGCTTTTGAGTGGGTCGCTAACCCTAAAAGCCGTGAGCACATAAAAGAGATCCAAAAACTTTTTATACATAAGCTTGAGCTTATTAATATTTCTTAAAAATCTTGGTATACTTTTTGCTTCACTGAAAACATGAGATTCATAGGCATATTCTTTTTCTTGATAGCAAGCCTCTCTTCGGCGCAAGCTAAGCTCTGGTGCATTGATTTGTTAGACGACTATTACTTTGCCCCTCACAGAGGTACAGAAATGGATATGTACTCGCAGTCAGTATACCAACTAGGAGAAGGTGATTTTGGCACCGTTTACCGCACCACTGTGCCTAATCAACCAACTGTCATCTTTAAAGAGTATAAAAATCCCGCCGAGGGCTTTGCTCGAATTGACTCAAAAAACTTAGAACTCCTCTCAAGAGTTAACTCTTCAGATTTAAATGTACGCACCGTTAAAGTTCTCCGGAATATGACACCTTCCAGGGTTTTCCTTGAAAATATACTAGGCCGCAGCTTAGGGGACATCTTTAAAGCTCCCGACTCACAAGTAAGCCCTGAACTTAAATGGAGCCTCTACTTAAGATATACAGCGTATGTTAGATTGGTACAGGAGCACCTTAATGCTGATAAAACTTTCGACAAAGAATCTGCTATCATTTTAATGACCCCCCTTTCCTTCGATCAAGTTCAAGGCTCACCCCTCTTTGTTCTAAAGGTTGCAGACCACAGACAACAGGTCTATCTAACTGTGAAACCTGAGAATATTATTGTTGATGCCAAAACGCTTGAGATGATTGTCGTGGACCCTAACTAACACAACCGCCCCCCCCAAGCCCCTGGGCTCTTTTCTTTAAAAGTTAGCAGACTGTGGGAAACCCAATTGAAGATACGCTTAATAATCCAATGGGACTTAAATCGTTACAGACCCTTTGGAATTATTCTCGAAAAGACTAGGCTTTTTGAGAGTTTGCGGTGTCATTTTGCGCACCCTCTTAGACAGTTTGAATGCGCTCTACTGTCCATATATTCGTTTTTAGTATTGGGTTTCTGAGTATGAAAATTGCTTAACTACGATAATACCAAAGGAGCCCACAATGAAATTATACTTTTTCACCATAATGTTAGCTATCTCCGCAACGGCTAATGCGGACATAAATCAAACTCAGATTGTAACTGATACTCTAACCAGTTACGCAAAAAACTCATGCTCACAAGGAAGATGGCCATTTAAATCATCTGTCAGTAACATACAAGCTAGAGAAATATCAGAGTGTTTTATAAATACAGACTTTTGGGAAGCCTACGATATTCATGGTTTTGGTGAGTTTGGGACAGCAAATGGAATCGCAACAGCCTGTACTAGAGCATTAAGTTACTCATGTAATAATGACTTCAAGAGAGTAGCCGTAAATCTTCACACGCCCTCTAGATTAAACATAATATCTGAACCAGGTTCCTATGAATTTGAAGGGTATGGTGCAGGCTCCACTTCAGTTTTAATTTTACCAAATATTGAAGGTATGGTTTATATCTCGGTTTCAGGTCACACAGATATAAACTTTCAACAAGCTGATAATATCAGATGTCAGAGTTCAGGTCACTTCAATGGCTGTAATAGCTTTTAAACACTATTGATTAATTTAAGAATTTTTAGATCTATTATACCTTCTTGAGAAAGAAGGTTTTTTACGTTTTGGACATAAATGTTTGTCTTTATGACTAAAGGTCAGACGAAAGAAACACCTTCAGAAAACCCAAAAGATATTGTTGTATTGGCCACCCTATCAGAGTTATCACGTTACCCAACGGTGATTTTAAGGTTTGGCTTAAGCCTCTCTGCATAACCCAACAAGCGGTCTATAGTAAAAAGATCGATCCTGTATCTAACAATTTCATTCATTCTTGCTGGCTCAATATCGATTTCTTTTGCTAGCTCTTTCTGAGTCATTTTATTTTTTAAAATGTATTTTACAAACTGACGGCACAGTTCGTATTTAAGCTTATCTGCCTTTGAAGTGTTTTTAGGTAAAGATCTTGTTGGTTCAGCTTTAGAAAGTTTTTTTCTTACTCTTGTAAGTTCTTTTTGATCTGGAAATCCCATTGTTTTTTCCTCCGGTTGTCTCTGTAAACAGTCACCACTCCAAGGTACAGTTTGCCTTTTTCTAATAACCACACAATGCGGTAGTTTTTCCCTTCAGATTCCAACAGGTTTGTAAAATACTGAAAGTTATCTTTTTCATCCTCTGGCAGGTTATCTGTGTCATCAAGTTACTTAACTAAATCAAGAATAAGATCGTCCTTGACATCCTTATGCTTTCTAACATGGTTATCCACTAAAATACGACTGATCGATTTTCCGTTTACAGTGATCTTTCGAATAATGAACTCTTGTCGTGACATGTGTACATAGTACCAGAATTACAGAATTCTGCAACTATTAAATTACAAAATTCTGTAATCAAATGAGGTCATTCTAGACGGCAATGATGCCATTTAAAATCCAGGAGGGATTATGAGCAAAACCAACAATGAAATCAATGACATACATGCGGACAGCCAATTAGCACTGTTCACTGAAACGAACGATTCAGTCGAAGACCTACTTTACGAGTTCTTAAAAGACTTAGGAGCTGCTACAGAAAGGGCTTATCAAAGGGATCTTAAAAGTTTTTTCTCTTTCACTGGTGGGAATTTTGGACTTCCTAGACTCAGCGAAGAGACAATGCTTTTTGGCGAAAGTAGAATCTCTATTTCTGGAAACATCACGTTTAAAAATTACTCTGTGAATATTATTGTTTCTGATGTCAAAACTGCCTATGGCGGATAATTCACAAGCTGTCTAGATACTCTGAAAAAGCTCGCTCTTTAGCGGGCTTTTTTTATTCTAAAAGTTCTTACTTAGCCTATTCCAAATTATCTTAGAAATATGATCCTGTCCCAATAGTAAAACTGAAACTGAGTCTTTTCCTAGCTCTTTCCCATACTTTACTTCACTTGGGAGTAACACCTCACCACCGTACTTGTTTTTAAAGAGCCTTCTGACAGCTAAAGAGTTACTTACAATTTTTTTAGAAACTTCTTTCTTTTTAGGCTTACCACCCAAATCCTCATATGAACTTAGTATCTTAAATTTTGACTCTTTATCTCTTTCTTTAAAAAGAGTCTGGCTCCCTATATGCTTTTCATAAGTAAGCTTTTTATTCACTGGGGCTCTAGATGTAAACGCAAGGTCTAAATCTAAAGATGAAAACTTAGCCTCTAGCTGATTAAGATCATATAAATTTACTATCACTCGCTCTACGTGAGTATGGTTTAGGAGTTCTGCTGCCGCATCCACACCTAAACTAGCAAGCCCCTCTAAACACCCTATCTTAACGTTCTTTTGAAGACTCCCTTCAAGGTATGAATCAAGATCAGCTTCTAATGATCTCTCTGCTTTCATATAGATTTCAGCCACACCTCTAGCCTGCGGAGTCCATGTACTGTGCCTAGGAGATGACCTGTCTAGTAAAACTATGCCCAAATCCTCTTCAAGGGCCTTTACGATTCTTGATAACTGAGGCTGACTCAAGCCTACATGCTTACTTGCTGCAGTTAGATTTCTATAGTTAATACAGACACTTAAAAGTTTAAGAGACTCTTTAGATGAATTCATATTTAAGTATGTATATTATGAATACTAATATATCAACTATTCATTTTAATAACTTAGCCTTGTCATGTACCTTCTCCACATACCAAGGGGACCCACACAATGAAAAAGACCATCCTTTCTTTACTTCTACTAGGATTCATCAACGCTCAAGCAAGTGTAAAAACAATGTTTCACCCCTACGATCCTACATTAAATGAAATCGCTAATTACATCCTAAATGCTGAAGAGTCTGTTGATATGGCTTTATACAATATCGACACAACAAGAACGAACCCTGTTATTCAGGCCATCTCAAGCCCTGAAATTCAAGAGCGTATCAAATCTCAAGATTTAAGTATCAGAATTATTTTTGAAGGCTACAGCACAAAAGAAAAGAACCATAAGAAAATGTCTGAACTTGAAGCATTAGGGATTGACGCAAAATACCTTGGGATGAGCAGAAAGATGCACCACAAGTTTGCCACTATAGACTCAAGATCACAAAGACCTGTTTTAATCACAGGGTCAGCTAACTGGTCACTCTCTTCTAGACGCAACTATAATGAAAACATTCTTTATTTTGAAAACAAGCCCGGGATCACTGCGGCTTTTCAAAACCAATTTGATCTTCTTTGGTCAAAAGCAAAAGAATTTGGAAGAGCTACATCAGAACCTAAAAGAGGCTTTTTAAAAACTGACGTTGAAAGAGGCTTTAGTGTTTTCTTTAACACTCAAAACTTAAAGGTAACAAAAAGAGGTTTTTCTAAAGACTCTACAAAAGAAGGTTACGTGCTGACTCGTCAAATCGTAAACCTTATTAACAACGCGAACTCTTCAATTGAGATTGCTACTACTAGAATTAAACTCCGCCCTATTTATGAAGCACTAAAATCTGCAGCCGCTAGGGGGGTAAAGATTGATGTGCTAGTAACTATGGGCGAGTATTCACCTTCTTATTTCAGAAACAGAAGTAAAATGAAAGAGTGCACTGACATTTACGCAGATAAATGCTCAACTTCACAAAACTTCTCAATCTTCTTACAAAGAGAAGACTACCCTGGAAAAGAGAACGTAAACGTTAGAATCAAATACTTCGATCTTAGAAAAGATTCATATCTACAAAAACAAATGCATTCAAAATATCTAATTACTGACAACAAAACTTTAATCACGGGATCTTTTAACTGGTCTGTTTCAGCAGAGTACAATCACTTTGAAAACATCATCCGCGTAGAAGGGCAAGAGAACCCTGAGATCCTTAAAAGCTTTAATAGCGATTTTGACCGCATGTGGGATATGAACCGCTCAAACCTAGACAGCTTTACAAAAAACTTAGAGGAAAAAGTTCGCAGCAAAGAAAAAATAAACTGCAGTTTTGAACCTATGGCTCTAAGCTTTAACGAGATCGACTATTTATTAAATACAGGAAAAAGAGTAAAATCAATTTCCCCTCTTAAACTTTGCAAGTAAAAATTCAGTAGCCACATGGTATAGATTAGCATTATCACAGCGCCCTTCCACACACACGAAAGCCCCTTTTAAACTCCAAAAAGAGGCTTTATCGCTTATATAAGCGGCGCTTATCACACAAGGGTAAATACCTATAGAATTTCCAAATCGCATACAATTTAAGCAAATTAATAGAGCACAAACCTCATTTAAGACATACTCCCCTTTGAACATGAATAAGGAAAGGGCCTACTGTGAACCAACTCTACACCAAATCATTAATATTATTCTTAAGTTTCTTTCTTATCACTTCACAAGCTCAAGCCATCTATGGCGGCTCCCCCATAGACCCAGATATGCGTAAATCCGTTGTGAATATAAAGCTCAAACTTGGAGTGTGTACAGGTACTTTAATTGCACCAAATATCGTGCTTACAGCCGCCCATTGTAAAGATATGTCCAAAGCCCCTGAATTTGCAGCTTGGCTAGATGGAGATGTCCACAGTGAAAACACAGGCTGTGATGTTTCAAAAGTAATTGATTTTGCCTATGCCCCAAATGCTCAACCTATCTTTCCAAGAAAAGTGCACTCTCCTGATATTCTTTTTTTAAAACTTGAAAAACCTCTATGCAGCGCAACTCCTGCAATGGTTCAAAGTGAACAGTTAATGCCTGGCGATGAACTTCTTGAAACAGGTTTTGGAGGAAGAGGTGGTCAGGGTGCTTTTTTTGACAACCACCAAATCAGTTTAAAGATAATTGAAACACCTGAAGCCCCCCAAAGCATGACCACAACAGAGCATAAGCTCTTTACGAGACTACTTGAATTAGCATCTGATTCATATTTGTTTGCCCTACCTACTGCTGAGAATACAACAGCTTGCACAGGAGACAGCGGCGGGCCAGTCTTTGTAAATGATAGCGGGAGAATGCAAGTGTACGGCGTAATTGGCGCAGTCTTTCCTCATTCTGAATTAGGATCTACAAAATGTAATAACGGCTATTTACAGCTTATCACACCAGTTGCTCCTTATTACGACTGGATTCAAGAGACAGTTCAAAGCTGGAAACCAATAAAAAAGATCTAACATAGGAAGTACTCAAAACCCATAAACTTACAAACTGCCACAGGGCATTTTGGATACCAGGAAACTTCCTTAAATAGATGAAGATAAGCTAAGTGCGTAACTACGACCATATTTAAAAGATCTCACAGGCAAACCGCCTTGGGATCTTTCAGAGAATGGATCAAGTAGATTCTGGGCTTTAAAGCTAATAGAAAGCTTTTTTGTGAGCTTTTTTCTTACTGTTAAATCCAATTGCTCAAAAGGCTCCTCATAAATATCAGGGCTCCCAAAAGCGCCCACTTGAGAGATTCTTTTTCCTGCAACATTGTAAACAACAGATGTATCAAACCCAATCTTTTTCAGAGAGTACTCTAAACCTAAGTTTACTAAGTATGGAGACTGTCCCTGTAAAGGCCTGTTAAGAGAAGTACTCGCTCCAGCCTCATCTTTAGCAATACGAACCTCTGAGTCTATGTATGAATAGTTTCCACTTAAAAAGATCCCTTTAAAAAGGTGTTTCCTAAACTCTACTTCTAGGCCATCATTTAAAGCCCCATCAATATTTTGATATGTTCTTCTTTCATCTGTTCCCACAACACTGACTGTTTCAATAGGGTTTGTGATGTCTTTTCGAAAAACACCAAAAGATAAAAACTCTCTATTGTTAAAATAATAATCTAGACGTAAATCAAAATTTTGAACATCTGCAATTTTTAAGTCAGGGTTTCCTTCTTCTAAAATATTTTCTTGGTCATTATAAATGATCACTGATGAAAACTCTTGTAAATCAGGCCTTGCAACAGTGTCTGACAAACCAGACCTCAAGCTTAGCTTGCCATTTACTTTGTATACTAGACCATAACTATAAAATTCTTTCTTCTGGTTAATTTCAGAAAAGTCAGTGTCTTCAGCACCATCAACTATATTAAATGTTCTAATGTCCTGAAAGTGATCTTCTTGCCGAACCCCCACACTTAAACCTAAAGAGGACTTTTCAGAGAATAAAAAATTAGTGCCCACTGAAGCAAAAAGTGAATTTGTCTTCTCACTCGCATTATAGTTGTCAGTACCATCTGTTGCATCTTTTAAAACAAGCTCTCCATTGTCTAGATTTGCATCATTAATGATATCCTCAATTCCATCCGTTAAACCAAAAGCCTCACGTGAACCCTCTAATTTAAATCTAAATTTTTGGATTTCCGACCTTCTCTTTTTAGCAAACCTTCTAACCCCTGCAAAAGCATCTATCTTAAGCCATGGAGTTACTTTAACCTCCCCGCTTAATTTGATGTTTCTGTCTTCAGCCACATCCTTTAAGTCTGAGAACGTTGTCATATTACCAAACGCTCTGTCTACATACTGACCTGTTGTGAGGTAATAAGAATACTCTTTATTATCTGGCCTATAGTTTGATGACAGTGACCTTGCCATAAACCACTCAAGCTTTGGTCCTTTATAGTTTTCAAAAAGATGATGCTCTCCCTTTATTTGAAAATTTAAAAGCTCTCTTTCTTCCCATCTAAGTCTTGTTGTAGTGAAACTTTCTTCTTCATTTGCCAAGGAGTCTCTAATTTTAACCTCTGTACTACTGATCGTAGACCTTGTGCCCACACCTGTAACATCAATCTTATGTCTTTTGAAAAAATCAAAGCCTGTAGAAAGTACAGCTCCAGTATTGTATCTATGAGAGGTTTCAGCAATCGTATCCTGCCTTGCTAGCACAAGCTCTTCATTACCAATTACATACGTGTTTCTATCTTCAACATCATGGTCATTACTATTACTGTACAAACCTTTTAAAATAAAACCTGCTTTTTGAGCTCCGCTTTTAAAAGACCTTCCCCCTTCAAAAGAGACTCCATAGTTTAAACCTATTTTCTCATCTGTCACAGCATAATCATCTGAAAAAGACTTTCCCATCGCTAAAAGTTCAGCTTCTGTAAATCCTGGCTCATCAAACCATGGGTCTTCAAGTTTTAAAGGAAGCCCCTGCTCTCTAGCGTCACTAATCAGCGTTGGAAGCTTTCTTTTTCCATCATCATAACCATAGATGTCTTTTTCACCACCAGCGTGACTTAACCCCGTAGTCTCCCCTTTTAAAATACCCTCTGATGAAGCACCTGTAGAAAGAGACATCTTAAAAAAAGATTTCTTCTTTGGAATCGATAACGTTCTAATTTCCACTAGACCTGCTGAAAACTGTGCAGGTTTATCAACAGAGTAAGACTTTTGAATCAAAATACTCTCAATTAAAGAGGTAGGAAACAAATCAAGGGGGACAACTCTTCTTAAAGGATTTGGACTAGGAAGCATAGAACCGTTTAATGCTGTGCTTGAATAACGCTCTCCAAGCCCTCTTACATAAACATATTTACCTTCAACTAAACTTAAGCCTGAAACTCTTTTTAAAGCAGAGGCCGCATTAGAATCTCCACTTTTTTTAAACTGTTCAGATCCAATTGAAACCGATACAGCTTTAATCTTTCTTCTTTCTTTTAAAAGGTCTTCTATAGACCCCTTTGTTTTTGGAGCAAGTACAACAACTTCAGACATCTCACCCATAGAAGGTAAAAGCTTAATATCCATAACCCCTTTAGACTCTTCATGTGAAATATTCTCTAAAGAAGCTACTCTATAGTCCTCATGAATCACTGAAAGGTTAAACTTCTCACCCTTTGGCACTTTAATCTCAAAAGCTCCAGACGGGTCTGTTTTTGAACTGATTCGAGTCCCTGTAAGAAAAACACTAGCACCATTAACAAAAGAGCCCGTCTCATTTGATTTCACTTTTCCCTTAAAGGTCACAAGCTGGTCTTCAGACAAATTTATTTCTTCAGCAAAATCATCATGCTTTGCTATAAAAGGCTTTTCCTTACTCACATCAAAGGATATTTGGCTTTTTTTATCAGAAACCACTATAACACGGTGGAAAGGACCTTTCTTTTTTGTTGAAAGAAAGTACTCCCCTTTCTCTAAAGTCATATCAAGCATGCCCATATAGACTTTATGCTTTTCAGGCACCTCACTCATGTTTTTCTTAAAATAAATTTTCTTTACTCTTGGCAGTGAATCACCGTCAAAAAGATAAATTTGTAAACTTCCCTCTCCAGCAAAGACTTGACTGCAAAAAGAAAGAAGAAGACAGCTTATGAGAATACGCATGATAGCCCCACAGACTTTTTACAGCCATCAATAATTCTTTTTAGACGAAGTACTTTAGCCACATAAACCTTAGAACTGACCTTATAAAATAGGTCACTAAAGGTTTTGTAGTCCTTAACTTTAAACGCTGTGTACATAAGCGCATAAACAACTTTATCTTCTTCTAAATGCCCCTGTTTTTCTAAGTCATACTTTAAAGCCATTGCACTTTCATACTCTTCTGAGTCTAAATAAATAGTAAAACTTTGAAGCACCTTTTTCTTTGCGTCTAAAACTTTTGAATTAAAAAACTTTGCTTGCGTGTACTCCCCTAGGCTCAAATGAGCAGCAGCAGCTTCAAAACTGTACTGAGAGTCTAAATGAGCAGCTTTAGTAAGCGATAATGACGCTAGGTACGTTCGCCCTTTTTCAAGCTCAAACACTCCTCTTTCTTTAAACAACAATGCAGCGCTTGGCTGCAAGACCTGTAAAAGATCAAAGTACTGCTCTGCCAAGAATCTATCTTTAACTTTAAATAGTGACACAGCATAAAGCCCTGCCTCTGAACTTCTTCCCGGAGCCCCGTAATAAGTTTTAGTCTCTTCAAAGATCTTCTTAAAAAGCCCCATTTCAAATAAATAGTAATACTTTTGACGCTCGATTAAGTCATAGCTTGTGTACTTTCGACTTCCAAGATTTTTCAAGTAATCAACAGCCTGGCTCTTTTCACCGTCTGTCCATAGTGCTTGAGCATAAAGTATATCTTTTTGAATAGAGTTCTTCTTAAGCCTTTTTAGTAAAACCAAAGCCTCATCAGCTCGCTCAATCTTTAAAAGAGACTGCGAAAGAGTTAACAAAACTGACTCTGACTTTTCTCCAAGCTTAATAGCTTTTTCAAAGTAGCCAATAGCTTGACTCGTTTCACCTTTTAAAGAGGCTATTCTTCCTAGTAACTTATAATATACTTTCTTATCTATGTTTGATTCTTTTAAAAGAGGCTCCGCCTGATCTACAGCTCCCTCTCTAAGAAGAGACTCTATTTTAAAAATCAGAGACTCACTTGCATAAGCCTGAGAAGCAAAAGATAAAGCAGAAAAAATCATTAATTTAAGTAAGGTTCTCACTTAAGACTCCTCTCCGTTAAACACAATTCTTTGCTCCTGCCATGTGGCAACCTTTACACCCTTATGCATTGCAGGCTTAAACTTCCATTTTTTAATATTACTTAATGCTGACTTATCAAACACACCCTTGGGAGAGCTTTCAAGAATATCAACTTTTTGCAAGCCGCCATCCTGGTCTATGAACATACCAAACACCACATAACCACTAATGTTATCTTGGAGTGCTCTTTCTGGAAATTCTAAATCAGGCCTATATAAAACCTTAGGCTTCTCATCCACCTTCTTTCCGTCCACATAATTACCATTATTTAAAAAATCACTTCCTGCATTAAAATCAAGCTCAAAAGCAGGTATTCCAAAGCTTAAACCTGAAATAAGATTATTAAGCTGTGGCTTTAAATCGTTTGTTTTCTTCTTAACGATCTTCTTCTTTGCTTGCACCTGTTTTTTCTTAACTTGTTTTTTTATCACAAACTGAGCAACTTTCTTTCTATCTGCTTTTCTACTCGCACTAAAAAAGGAAGCATTTACTAAAAGCAGTAAACCCAAAGAGAGCATTAAGCCAAACCCTCCCCCCATAAAAATGCGCTTTAGTAGCTTCATCATTAACCCTCTTGCTCCGTGGCAACACCCACATGTTGAGCTCCTGAAAGGCGTACCTGGTCAACAACATCAATTAAATTTTGTGCTGAAACCGATGTGTCAGTAATTATCAAAACATCTTTAGCCGCATTCTCAGCCAGAGCACTTCTTACTAGACCTTGTAAGGCCCAAAGCTCCACTTCTTGCCCATCAAAGTAAATTTTCTTACTTGCATCAAGCATCACGCGAATAGACTTATCTGAACTCATTGTCGCACTTGAAGCGCCAGGTCTATTTAAATCAACTTGCATATCTTTTACAAAAGTAGTCGTCACCATAAAGAAAATTAAAAGGATAAACACCATATCAATAAGAGGTGACATATCTATCTGATCTTGAAGCGGTTCTTTTTTAACTCTAAATTTCATTTCTATGCATCCTTGTACTTAATTCATTATTCATTTTATTTAAGATGATTTTTTTCTTTCTCTGAACAAGTTTTAAAGCCATTAATGATGGCACTGCCACTATCAACCCTAGTTGTGTCGTTAACAAAGCCTGGGATATACCGTCAGCAATACCGCCACCAGGTCTAAACATCTCCATAGTCTCAAGAGAGGCAAAGGTTTCAATCATTCCACCAACTGTCCCAAGCAAACCTAAAAGAGGAGCTACAGCAATCAAAGACACTATGATTCGCTCATCTACTGAAATACGCTCATTAATAATGTCTAGTAATACTAACGCCTTATCCTTAGCTGCATTTTTTAAAGACTCGCTTTGTTTTACGTAAAAGCCCTCTTCATTAGTCTCCTCTAAAAGACCTAGGTACCTGTACATTAAAGACCAGATAATAAAGCTTAAAATCAAAAGAAGCCACATCACAGGCCCTCCTGAATTTACTTTATTAAATATTTGCTCAAACATTTTCATAATTACCCTTTAGGAATTATCGAAGCTAGTTCTTCAAATTTGTTTACAACTTTAAAAGCCTTTGAACTTAAGTAGTTCCCAACAAGAATACACGGGATAGCAACGATTAAACCCATCTGAGTTGTCACTAGCGCCTCTTTAATTCCTCCTGAAAGAATCTTAGGGTTTCCTGTTCCATGAACCGTGATCATGTCAAAAGTACCAATCATTCCTGTTACAGTTCCAAGAAGTCCTAATAAAGGCGCTACGGCAGCAAGTACTAGTAAGTAAGGCCCGTACTTAGACACTCTTGATTGTATTCTTGAAATTTCACCTACAACAATTGCTTCATAAACTTCATCTGTTTTATGACGACAAGAAAGAAGTAAATCTACAAACTGATTAAGAGGACTTGTCTTTTGCTCATAAAGAGCTTTTTTAGCAGCATCTATTTTACCATTTTGGATATGGCTTACTATCTCGCCAATATCTTCTTCTTTAAAGTCAGTGTACACTCTAATAAGGTTGTATCTAATAAACGCAATTCCAAGCCCTAACAGCCCTAAGAATAAAATTACATAGCCTACTGCACCACCAGCATCTAATTTTTCATTTAAAACAACGCCAAGCTTTTTCTCTTTAACAAGCTCACCTTCTTTTAATGAAACCTGAATCGACCTGATCTCATTTGAAGCATTCATCATCTCTGCTTTTGACACTCTTGCATCTGTAAAGACTAAGCCTGTCTTAGATGCATTCGTTGCAAGAGGAATATACTCACCATTTTCTTTAACAAAGTATGAAGCAACGTGGCCAAGAGCATATATTTCACCCTCTTCCTTAACCCCTTTTGAGTTGTAAGCCTCTCCTTTATAACTAAATTCCCCAGCACCTTTTTCAAGGTAAGCCAGCATGAATCTGTTTAAATCTCCAACCGTCTCAATTTCTTTGTTTTTCTTAAGGGCAAATTCTTTCATTTGCTCTTCAACAATAAAAACTCTTTTAACATTTCTTTCTTCGTCAGTTCTATTCTCATCAAATGTACTTATTTGTGATTTTAAGATTTCATTTTGAGATTCTGCTTTTGCAACATCTAACCCTAGGCTTTGAATTTCAACATTAAGGTTGTTTTCTAGTTTCTTCAAATTCCCAACGCTTCTTTTTTGCCTACTCTTTAAAGCCTCTAATTGGTTCTTTAAAAAGACATACTCTTCTTGATATGAATTTGTTTCAGCAGAAAAAGCTGTGCCAACAAAAAACAATACACTTATAAAAACAGCTTTAGAAAACATGCTTCACCTCTTCACCTTTAATATTATAAACCACTTTCCCATCAACTACGTTGTTCACGATAGGAAGAACATAATTCCCACCTTTGACCTGCTTCTCTTTTGCAACAAAAAGAAGGTTTACACCTGATTCAAGTTTAGAGTTCTTGAAGAAGTGAAACGCCCATTTTTTATCTTGGTTTTGAGCATACCCGACCTGACCATCATATGTTTTAAAATACATTTGATACATTCCAAGCTTAAGCACTTTAACCTGGTACTCCTTACCTTCTATTTCAATATTATCATTCTGGATTTCTACATTGTCAGAAAGTCTGATTTCACTTTGCAAAAGAGACCAGTATTTTTCAAAGTACTCAGAAACTGTAATTTCTTGCTTATTAAAAAGGCCCATTATTTTTTCAACTTTTGCCACTCTATTTTCAACCTTAAAAGGTATCGCTTTAGAGTAATATTCCAAAAGCCCTTCAAACCCCTCAGTCACTACACCCGCATAACCTTTAAGACTTTCTATTTCTTGTCCTCCTGCTATTTTCTTCTTTTGAGCGATGGTTTTCTTCATCTCTTTATTCTGAAGTAACAATAGTTTCTTTCTTGATTCCAACTCCCCTTTTTCAATCGTTAAAGATTGAACTGATGAGTTTAAAAACTTTTTTTCAGCATCAAGTTGATCTGCAACTGTTTGAACCTCTGCACGTAGCTCTATAAGCTTTTCAGCTAGATTCTCACCTGCAAAAGCAGGGGCTCCGATCAGAAACAAAAAACAAACTATTTTTATATTCACTTTAATCTCTCCTGGTTTTCTTTAAACCCTTAAAACTCAGCTACGCCAGAGGTTACCTCTGGCGTACTTTATACTTATACTAAAATTAGTTTTTAACTGATGTTGTCCAGTCAGCATACCATGTGTCAGCAGCGTTCTTTACAGCTCCAACATAGTCAGTGTTTATAACATCTGAAAAGTTTGTCATTTCAACTAAGTTACTTCCTTCAACCGGAGTGTAGCCGACTAATCCTAAATCCTTTTCAACGTTTCCGCTCTGAGCAAGTACAAAACCACCAATTTCCCATGGCTCTTTTACAGTCTTTTCTTTGTCTATGAACTCAACTGGAGTGAACGTTGTTGCGCAGTTAAAAAAGATGTTCTCTAAAACGATTCCAGGGTTATTTCCATTTTCAGCACTGCCTTCTTTAGCGTTTCTAAAAGTTTCAGCATCATCAATATCAAAGCATGAAGCAGAGAATCCTGTGATGTAAGAGTTTAAGATATGAGCTCCTGTACCTTTTCTTAAAAGTATTCCAGATCCACCTTTTGCTCCTGCAGACGTGTCTGAGCCGATTAAAGTAAGGTTAGCTAGTGTTGGCGCCGATCTTGGAGTAGCACTCATTCTTTTGCTAAAGTTATCAGCTTCAATTCCGTAGTTTGCTGCATCTGGAGACTGCTTAACAATTACAAATTGAGCAGAACCTTTCCATCCACTTGTCCAATCTAGCGAATCATCAAGGTTACCCGTTAAAACAACGTGTTTTACATCAACAGTTCCACCGAAAAACTCAATTCCATCATCAGCATTCATATGAACCTGAATGTAATCAACTTCTGTACCGTTACCAACACCTTGAAAAGCGATTCCGTTAAGTTCGTTGTCTGCTGTAATTGCGTTTCCAGCAAACTCAACAACTACGTAGTTTAAAACACCGCTGTTATCAGCAACATTTGCCCCACCGTAAGTGTATGAAGTTAAGCCCTCACCTTTTAGTTCACATGTTGCAGTTGCATCTTCAGCACAACCATTTACTGGAGCACTACCGTTGATGATTAAACCACCCCAGCTCCCTCTTGTTCTGTTGTTTGGCTTTGCTGTTGTCATCACGATTGGAGCTTCTTTTGTTCCGTTAGCGATAATCTGAGCACCTCTATTGATTTGTAGATATGCTTTTTCAGACTGACCCATGATTTTAGTTCCTGGCTCAATGATCAACTGAATCTTGCTCTCATTGTTTGCTCTCATGTTATTGTCACCAACATAAAGACCACTTCCTAGAACGTAAAGAGTGTCTGCTTTAAATGTCGTAGTTTCTAAAATTTGAGCAGGCTTTTTAACATCTGTACTTCTTATTGCACAAAATTTTTGCCCGTTTCTAACGCCTTCTTTTGCGTTCATTGTTGAGTTGCTTTTTGGGCAAGCCATTGCGTTTGCTCCAAAACCTAATAACATTAAAGCTCCTAAGATCTTTGCTGTTTTCATCTTTTTATTCCCCCGCAGTTTTTTAACTGTCTGATTGTTTATACCTAAATTTGGCTACAACTTAATCAAAGACTAGTTAATCGCTATGGACAATCTCTCTAACAAGAGCCTGATAATGACCTGACATTTCACTAAAGAAACCTAAACACAAAACTGTAAAAGGAGTTAATTTAAGCAATTTTTACTCACCATTTGCGTATACTTTTGACTTTAGAATAAAAAAAACTTTTAGGTCTACTTTATAGACCTCATTTGTCTCTTAAAATTAGAAACGAAGTTTAAAAACTATGAAGAAGACCGCAACACAAGTCCCCTTAAAGGCTTCATTAAATTTTTCATAAAAAAGAAAGGGGTTAACCCAAAAGCCTCACTTTAACTGTAGACTCTTGCTCTTTTAAAGCCTTCAACAGTCTCTCACCAATGTCTTTGTCAGCTTTAAAGTCTAAAATCAAATAACCAATTTCATCCATAGTGGCCAAGCTTTGATAAGTAATGTTCACACCAAGATCTGATATAAGTGAGTTTACTTTTCCTAAAACACCCGGTCTGTTCTCATGAATATGCGCCAAACGAGTAGTGCCCTTTTCAATCTTTGGCGTCCTAATTTTTGGAAAATTCACTGAAAGCATCGTATCCCCTAAAGTAAAGTACTTTTGAAGACTTAAACTCACCTCTTCACCAATATTCTTCTGCGCTTCTTCTGTGGAACCACCGATATGAGGAGTCAAAATAACATTATCAAGGCCTAAAAGCTCAGATTTAAACCCTTCACCATTTTTTCTAGGTTCTTCTGGGTAAACATCAATTGCAGCACCTGCAATATGCTTTTCTTTAAGCGCTACAGACAAAGCATTAATATCAACAACCGTTCCTCTACTTGCATTAATTAAGTAAGCGCCCTTTTTCATCTTACTAAGCTCAACACTCCCCATCATGTTCTTTGTTTGTGGGGTTTCTGGAACATGTAAAGTTACAAAGTCTGATTCAGAAAGAAGTTCATCCATTTTATCTTTAGCTGAAGCATTTCCTAGAGGAAGCTTAGTTGATACATCATAAAAAAGAACTCTCATTCCAAAAGACTCTGCTAAAAGACCAACTTGAGTTCCTATATGACCATAACCAATGATTCCTATGGTTTTACCTCTAACTTCAAAAGAACCTTGCGCTTTCTTCTGCCAGACTCCTTGGTGTAAAAGAGCTGAAATATGTGACAACTTTCTAGATAAAGCCACCACCTCACAAAGCACAAGCTCAGCAACCGACCTTGTATTACTATAAGGGGCATTAAAGACAGGAATTCCTTTAATTGAGCATGCTTTTAAATCAACCTGGTTAGTGCCTATGCAAAAAGCCCCGACAGCCTCTAGGCCTTGAACTGAGTTTACTACATTTTCAGTGATATGGGTTTTTGACCTGATTCCAACGCCTGAAACATCCTGGAGGCCTTCAATCAAAGCTTCTTCAGATAAAGCCTCTTTAAGCTCAACAACTCCAAAACCTTCCTTTTCCAAGAAACTGGCCCCTGAATTGTGAATACCCTCCAAAAGTAAAATATTAGCGCCTGACATAAACTACCTCTTCTTCGTCTATTGAGTTCTAAGCATGACCTGATTTAGCCTCAAAGTCCAAACTTACCCTCCTAATTACGATAACTTACCCCAACTTGGACAGTTTCTGATCTCAACCTATAAAAAAAACAATTTTAAGACTTTTCAGTGAGAAGAAAGCCTTAAAATACTACACTCCTCTTTATACAAATCACTATGAATCCCGGGAGTTCCAAATATGATCAAGAGTCTAGCCCTACCATTTCTTATTTTAACAACGCTTATCTCTTACTCTGCATTATCAAATGTTCAATGCTTTGAAATTTTACAAAGCGCCTCCCCTAGCACTAAAGCTGTAAGTGGCGATTTCAGCTTTGCACAAGAACAGCTTGAAATACTCCGATTAGAAGAACGAGGACTTAGAGACTTATCACATACAGTCTCTGGCCACTTAAAGCTTTTAACAGCAAATCGAAAGCTTCGAGAGGCCAAAGGAGGCTTCTCTCAAATACTCGACGCTCAAAGAACAGCAAAAATAACTAAATTAAAGTCGGCTCTACGCGATGGAGATATTGGTAGAGTTTGGGAAGTTGTTGATGAGACTATGATGCGTACTGAATTTAACGCCGTAGTTTTAAATCAAAAGCAACGAGAATTGGTGCAGTTACAGACCAAAATCGACGCTACTCTTTCTGGTGAATCTTCTATGGGATTTTTTGAACACAGCAACACAGCAAGGAGAGTTAGAAAAGTTTCTGAAGAAATTGAAAGTTATATGGTTAAACTCCATGAGGATTATACTTTATACAGATCTTTTCGCGCGACTTTTGAAGACCAGATCCTCCATGGGAGAAACCGCCTTGATCGAGATTTTGCCAAACTCGCTTTTTCTAAAACAGGGCTTGCAAACTCCTCACTCCTTTTGAAACTCCCTGAATCCTCTGGAATCCCTGAGGGCACAAGGCCAAGTATTGATTTTATAAGAGATGAGTACTCTGGAGAAAATTTTGCCGATGGAACAAAAAGATACCTAAGCGGACAAGGTCTTTTTTACAAACTTCAGCTTGAGAACAAAGCCTTAAAAAGCATTAGAAGAAGGGCATGGATGCAAATTGCAGGAGCTCACAAAGTCATCGATACTATAGCCCAAGCTGTTAGAAGAAATTCCTCCAATAAACCCGCTCTTCTCGCGGCTAGAGCACTTGATTGGATTGTTAAAGATCTTCAGAATCAAGAAGCTCTTACCGGCCACCTCTCTGAGCTTGAAAGTATTAAAAGTGTGCACCCCTCTAGACAGGTAAACCGTTTTCAGGTTGTTAGGAGTAACTTTAAAAACGCTGGAGTTTTTAGAAGTAAAGAATTTGATTTTTTAACAAGCTTTGCTCGAGCACAAGAGTATAGAAAGCTCTGGAAAAGGGTCCACTTTACTCTAGCCCTTCGAAATGTTGATTCTGTACATTTAATAGATAAACTCATCGCTCAAGAACGTAAACTAGCTGTTAAAAATACAGAGCTTGATCTTATTCAAAGTGAAATAAACTCAAGAGGAGAAGCTCTTGCCGTTAATAAAGACCTCCTCGCTCAAGAAGGCCGCTTAATAACTGCCAAAGCTGCTTTAGAGAAAAAAATAGCAGAGATAACTACAGAGATCAGCAAGAAGGTCGCTGAATTTTTAAAGCTTGAAACTGACTTATCAAATAAACACGCGCGACCAACCCTTCAACAAGATCTTGCGCTTTATAAAGACATGGTTAAAGCCAATGAGCGGGCCACTACGATGGGACCTTTGAGTTATGAGTTTTCTCCCGGAACAGGGGCTAGGTTTACAGCCTTCTCCGTTGTAGTTATTGTTGCTGGCCGCCAAATACTTGTTGAAACCGGCGCAGTTAAATATCTTGATCAACTTTTAGGTGTTTTTGGCTTAAAGGTCCCTGAGTGGGAAGCCCTTCAAAGGACCTTTGAACCGCTAATTACTGCTATTGGGAACGGCACAAGTATTTTGTAGCCGTATGACCACTTGCTTTAAAACTCAGTAAACTGTTTAATACGCCCATGGATAAAGCACTTTGGTTTGATCAATTTTACTTAGAAAACTTTGGCTTAGTGGCTGCATTTTTAGTGTGCTTAGGCCTGCCTCTATTTATTTTTAGAAACTCAAGAACTCATGTTCAAGCCTCATGGGCTAGTGTAAAAAGTTGGCTTTATATTCTACCTGTTTTGTTTTTCTTTATCGGCCTGCCACAACCAGGCCCTTTTATCTTTATGATGCTTATAAGCATTTATTCAGCAAAACGTTTTTTCCAAATGACAGGGACTTATCATAAGAGCCTCTTTGTTTACGCCTGCTATCTTGCAATAGCTGTAAGTGGATACTGCATCTACAATCACTGTGACATTCTTTTCTTCTCTTCAATCTTCTTACTTCTTTTTGCCCTAACGCTTATCCCTGTAATCATGAACAAGACACAGAACATGATTCAATACATAAGCTTAACCTTTATTTGCTTTTGCCTATTTGGATGGAACCTTCTTTTTGCATCTCGTATCTTTGAACTTGAAAAAGGTGTTTACCTTCTTTTCTATCTCTACGCTCTTGCAGAATTTGCAGGAAACACTTCAAACGGTATAAGCCTTATGATCCCAAGTTCTTCAGTCGCTTCTAAAGTAAGTCATAAAGCTAGATGGAGTGGGCTTATATGCTCGCTTATACTCACCCTTGCTCTTGCATGGGCGTTTAGACGCTTACTTTTTGACGGATCAGAGCTTTACTGGCTTAGCGCTGGAGTGATCGCATTTTTTGGCGCACATTTTGGAGAGTGGGCTATTTCAAGCTTTAGAAAAGATCTTGGTTTAAAAGACCAGGGGGTTTTTATTATTGGTCGAGGAGATTTATTAAGCAGGTCTAATCGAGTGATCTACACCTACCCTCTTTTTACACTCTTTCTATGGCTGAACAAAGACCTTTCATTTTTAGGAACTTTCTAGTTTATGAGCATGAAAAACTGGAACTATGAAAATGAGCAGTGGCAAAAGCTCCCTGCCCACCTAAAACACCTTCCTTTATTCACAAGGCATTTTGACTTTACATCCTACCTAATTAGTACAGTGTGGAGTGTTCTTTTAAAGAACATTGGTTTTCGCTTATATGTTAGACTTAAAGTAGTAGGCGATTTCCATGAGGTTTACAAAAAACACCCTAAGCTTCTACTTATTTCAAATCACTCATCACACTTAGACGCCACCTCTATTGCCGCAGCAGTTCCTTTTAAATACTGGAAAGACCTGTTTATTTCTGCTGCAAAAGATTACTGGTTTAGAAATCCTGTCTTCACATTCTTTTCTCAGCACTGCTTAGGAGCAATTCCAATTGATAGAAAAGAAAAAAAGGGTGAAGCTATAAAGCTTTGCATTGATCTACTCAATGACCTTGATCGCATTTGGCTGATTTTATTTCCTGAAGGAACAAGGTCTCCAGATGGCTATCTTCAAAATTTTAAAAAAGGCGTGAGTCTTTTTTCTCAAAAAACAAACACTCCTGTACTATTTCTTTACATTCAAGGAAATGCTGATTTGTGGCCCAAAGAACGCCTACTCCCTAAACCTGGCAAACTTACTTTGCATATTGGTCCAGTTGTTCCACCGGGTCCCATAGAGGAAATTCAAAAAGCATACGAAGATTGGTTATTTAGCATTGACCCATCTATGATTTCGGATGAAAAAAGAGGTAATGAAAGAGTTTAATATACAGATTGCCACTGAAAACGGCACGGGCAGTATGACTGCAAACAAAGTTCTCGTCAGGTCACTTATCGCTGAAGGCTTCTTAGTGACCTCTAAAAACCTATTCCCTTCAAATATTGCCGGACTACCTACAACATTTCGTATCCGCATATCTGATTACAAGCAGACAAGTACAACAAGCCGTACTGATCTCTACATTGGGTTTAATAAAAAGACCCTTCAAAAAGATTTAGACAACCTTCTTACTGACACTTTTTGTATCTTTAATGCTGACCTTAAGTTTGAATGTGATTTTGAAAATCAAATTCAAATTAGCTGTAGAAAAACTGTACGTGACTTACATGAGTCAGCATCCACTAAAAAACTTTTATACAATATGCTTTATGTTGGATCCGCACTTCACCTTTTAGGGGGCGACCTTGAATCAGCTAAAGAGATCACAGCAGGGTACTTTAAGAAACTACCTCAAGATATTTCTGATGCTAACGTTAAAGCCTTAGAGATTGGCTTTAACCTTATTGAAAAGTCACTTTTTGATTTAGAGAGAAAAGTTCCTACAACAACTTGCCTTTTTGAAGGCAACGCATGTTCAGCTCTTGGCTTCTTAGATGGGGGCGCAAGTGTTGCAACTTGGTACCCTATTACACCCTCTTCTTCTGTTGCTGAAACTTTTGAAAAACTAAGCTCTGTCTATAAAAAAGACTTTCGCTCAGTACTGCAGTGTGAAGATGAAATAGCCTCAGCTGTTGCAGCACTTGGTGCTGGTTGGAGTGGAGCAAGGTCTTTCACCGCAACTTCAGGCCCTGGATTAAGCCTTATGCAAGAAGCTCTTGGCCTTGCGTACTTTACAGAAAGCCCTTTTGTTCTTTTAAATGTACAAAGAGCCGGGCCTTCAACAGGCCTGCCAACACGAACAGCTCAAGGTGATTTAATTCTTGCTCACTTTAGTTCTCACGGTGACAGTATTCATCCAGTTCTTTTACCAGGCACACCACAGGAGTGCTACGATGATGCTTTTGAAAGTTTAAACCTTGCACAAAGCTTACAAACTCCTGTTTTGATTTTGACTGATTTAGATCTTGGAATGAATGAATGGTCATCAAAACCCCTTCAGAAAAAAGAGAGCCTTATTACCAATGGAGCTGTTCAGTTAAAAGCCTCTGAAGACTTCAAACGTTATTCAAATGATCAACTCTCCCCTGTACGTAGTATTCCTCGCATTAGTGACTCAAGCCTTGCATACTTTACAAGGGGAAGTGGCCACGCTGAAGACGGATCTTATTCAGAAGACCCTACAGTTTATGAAAAGAAAGTGAATAGACTTAAAGAAAAGGTTTTAAATTCTCACGCGTCTGCACACAGCCCTAAAGACATAATCGAAATGGCAGACTCTGAATTTTCCTTAGTTGTATGGGGAAGCACTGGACAGATCTATGAAGAGTTAAAGGACCTGCTTCCTTTTAAATTTTCTTATATGCGTCTTCGCTCTCTTCCTTTAGGAAAAGAGCAGTTTGATTTTTTAAGTAAGCACAAAGCTAACTTCATCGTTGAACAAAATAGAGATGGGCAACTTAATCAAATCATTAAGGCTTTTACTCCTGAAAATACTGCTGCTGTAACAAAATCTATTTGCCAGTACGATGGGCAACCTATCAACGCAAAGAAAATTGCTCTTAAAATTTTGGAGGCTTTTAATGAACAAGCTTAATCTTGATAAAAAAGCATACTCAGGCTCCCCTTCAACTTTATGTAAAGGCTGTGGTCATGACTCCATCACTTCAAATTTAACAACTGCTTTATATGAGCTTTCTGTAGACCCTGGGGAAGTTATTAAGCTTTCAGGAATTGGGTGTTCTTCTAAAACACCAAACTACTTTCTTGATTCAAGCTTTGGCTTTAACTCGCTACATGGCCGTATGGCACCACTTGCAACAGGCGTAAACCTAAGCCAACCGAAAGCAAAACTCATTGGTATTTCTGGTGATGGTGACACCGCCTCAATTGGCCTTGGTGGGTTTTTACATCTTGTTCGTAGAAACGTTCCCATTGTTTATATCATTGCCAACAATGGTGTGTATGGACTTACAAAGGGGCAGTTTTCAGCAACTAGTCATAAAGACGACGTTTCAAAAATTAAATTTGAGCAACACCTTCCAGAACTTGATATGGCTTTTCAAGCTCTTTCTGCTGGATGTACATTTGTGGCCAGATCTTTTTCTGGAGACAACAAGCAGCTTAAAAATATCTTAAAGCTTGCGCTTGATCATAACGGCACTGCTGTCATTGATATTGTTTCTCCTTGTGTAGTTTATGGAAATCATGATGGCTTTTCAAAAAGCTACACTCACACACAAGAGATCAACCACCCTCTTCATGAAATTGACCTAATAAATGATGGCGTAGCTATTTCTGAAGAGCATTTAAAATTCAAACTAGTTCCGTTAGAGGAGCAAAACCATGACACCTCTTCTTTATCTCAAGCCTTAGAGCTTATTCTAAAAGAAAAAGAGGATGACATTCTTCACACAGGCTTAATCTACCTTGATAAATCAAAACCTAACCTTAACGAAGCATACGGGTTTTCAGATAAAGATAAATTTAGCTTAAAAGAAGAGGACCTTCGCTTGTCTCAAGAAAATTTTGACGCTTTTAACAGCGGGGCTCTAGTTTGAGTCAAAAATATCACGATCTAGATATTCAAAAAATATCCCTAAAGATCGGGCCTTATAAAATCACAAGCCTTAGCACAACAAGCTTTGGCTTAGATGGCGGTGCTATGTTTGGAACAGTGCCAAAGGTTTTATGGAGCAAAACAAACCCCTCTGATGATCAAAACAGAATCACAATGGATTGTAGATGCTTACTCCTTGAGTCTGATGATCATAAAATTCTTATTGATACAGGACTTGGCGGTGATTTTGTTGAAAAGTATGGCCCTAAGCTTGGACCTAAATTTTCAAAGATGTATTCCATTCCTGCAGGTGAAAAATCAGGTATTGAAAAAGCTTTAGAAAAGCTGAACCTACAAACTTCTGACATCACAAATGTAATCCTCACACACCTTCATTTTGACCACACTGGAGGGTCAACAAAAGTACGAGACGGTAAACTGACCCCTACTTTTGAAAATGCTGAATACTTCATTCAAAAAGACAACCTTGAAACAGCCCTTAACCCAAACCTAAGAGAGAAAGCCAGTTACTATAAATGTAACTTTGAAATACTTGCTGAAAAAGGAATGCTTACATTACTTGAGGGAAACCAAGAAATTCTTCCTAATATTTCTTTTTCTATTAGTAATGGCCACACTAAAGGTCAGCAAAATGTCTGGGTTGAAGATGATGAAAATTCTCTTCTTTACTGTGCAGATCTTATACCTACAGCAACCCATATTAGACTTCCTTGGGTTATGGGTTATGACTTAAACCCCTTGCTACTCATAGAAGAGAAGAAAACTGAGCTTCAAAAAGCTCTTAATAAAAACAGTTTTTTATTTTTTGAACACGACCCTTACTGCTCAGCAGCTCAAATTAAAGCTTCAGAAAATGGCTCAGATTTTAGGCTTAAGGAGCTTTTTGAATTGTCATAAAACTATTTTAGGTTAGAATTTTGAAATGGTTAAAAAAATATTGAGTCCAGTAGAAAAGTTCATGCATTTGGAAGCTTCAAGCGGAATTATGCTTATCATAGCAACCCTTATAGCCCTATTTATGGCAAACACAGGAATGCATCATTTATATCATGACATTCTCCACTTTCCCATAAATCTAGAAATTGGAAGTTTAATGCTCCACGGCTCTGTTCACCACTGGGTGAATGATGCCTTAATGGTGGTATTTTTCTTTGTCGTAGGTTTAGAGATTAAACGTGAAATGATTAGTGGTGAGCTATCCTCCCCTAAGAAAGCGGCGCTACCAATGTTTGCAGCCTTAGGCGGAATGGTAGTTCCCGCCTTATTTTATGTTTTCTTAAACATGTCAGGCGCTGAAGGAACAGCTTTAAACGGCTGGGGAATTCCGATGGCAACAGACATTGCCTTTGCTGTTGGTGTGATCGCACTTCTTGGCAAAAGAGTTCCTTTTTCACTAAAAATCTTCTTACTAGCTTTAGCTATTGTTGATGATTTAGGTGCCGTATTTGTAATTGCCGCTTTTTATACTGAACAAATCTCAGGCCCTGCTCTTGGAATTGCAGCTCTTGGCTGTTTAGCTATTATGTTCTTTAGGTTTATTGGTGTTCGCTCCGTTCTTGCCTACATCTTACTTGGTATAGTTGTTTGGCTAGGCTTTTTCACTAGTGGTGTGCACGCTACTATTGCAGGGGTTGTAATCGGTTTCTTAACTCCTTCTAAGCCTCTGTTTAGTGGTGATGACCTAGGTAAGAAAATCAATGATCTTTCCCAAAAGACTTTAAATAAGATTAATTATTTTAAAGATGATACTGCCACAACAACAGCTCTTGAAGAAAAAGACAGAAAGAACTTCTTTGAACTTAGAAACATGTCTTTTGAAGCACTATCTCCAATTGATAGAATCATTGATATGATGCACCCATGGGTGAGTTTCTTTATCATGCCTGTGTTTGCATTCTGTAACGCGGGTGTTGTGATCTCTCCTGAAGCTGCTGGAAGTTTCTTCTCTTCACCTGTTTCTTTAGGTATAGTTTTAGGACTTGTTGTAGGAAAGCCTGTAGGAATCCTCATCTTCTCAGCTCTTTCTGTTGTCTTAAAAGTTGCAGCTCTTCCAAAAGGTGTAACTTGGACTCATGTTCTTGGCCTAGGGTTCTTAGGTGGTATTGGTTTTACAATGTCACTTTTTGTAACTGGCCTTGCAATCTCAGATCCTCTATCTTCAGACCTTGCTAAAATGGGTATTTTAACAGCCTCTTTACTAGCTTCTGTATGCGGAGCAGGAATTCTTATTCTTGTAAGCAACAAAGAAAAAGAAGATGACGCTTAAGTAACAACCGCATTTAAGTAAATAAAAAGCCAAGGTCTAACCTTGGCTTTTTTTATGCGTTATCTTCTATATACTTAGCCAGTGCAGCCTTTACATCCTCATCTTCAGGCTTGATCTTTTCAAGCATTTTAAACGCTGTGTTTCTCACAGTTCCATTATCACTCTTTAAAGCCTTCACAAATATTCTCTGAACTTCAATACTTTCTGGATTTAACTCTGCCACAAGTTCAATAACTTTCTTTTGTAGATAGGCCTTGTCATTACCCTCTTTAAGCACATCAAGCATTTTCAAACTTACTCCTAGATCTTTCACCTCAAGACACTTTAAAGCACCTACCGTAGAATTGTTTAAAGTCCCTCTACTTGGTAAATCTTCAACTGTTACTTCTATTTTCACACCCATCTGACAAATTTGATATTTTTGGGCATAGGTTAGGTTTTTCTTAAAAATTCCATCAAGTAGATTCTTTTTTATCTCTGTAGACATTGCTACGTCATACCAGAAAAACCTCTGCCCAAGCTTTAAAATATCAAGCTGAGTAGAAAGAATACCTTCAAAGCGAGTAGCTAAGAAATCATCAAAAACTTTCTTTGCACCTGTGTAAGATTTAAATTTTCCAATGTAAGCGCGTATTTCTTTAGGCCACTTTCTTGAATAAACACCGTACTGATCCTCTAAACGATCAAAGAACTCCGTAATTTCAGTTGAATATGCAAGCACATGAGTTTCCTCTTGTAAGACCCCCTCAATCCATGAAAGCTTATCTAGATCAGTCTCTTCCCCACCAAGAATACACATAGGGCTTTCAAGCTCATCAGAACCAACAACTGTTCTAATAGCTTGCCCTTTCATAGACTCTCTCCATGCTGAATTTTTAACGTCTACTACAAAGTTTTCAATATGCTCTTTGTAGTCACCAATACTCCTAAAGTACTTATTAAGCCTTGGCCTTATGTTATGACCATATGGAGCTTTTGAGTGAAATCCATAAATTCTAGAGTTTGAAAACACCCTTTGCATTTTTTCTTGGGTTTCAGAACCTACTGGAGAGTATCTAAAGGCGGCATGAAGCTCGGCCATCTCACGACTTGTATAAACATCACGGTACTCATTATAAAGAATATCAGCATACTCTTCTGTTGTACGCCCATCATATTCTTTACTTGCCGTTGTGTTGCAGCCAAAAAGAAAAACTTCTTTTGGCTTTTTTAAAATTCCTTCACAATAGTTATTACAAGAAAACATTTCCATTTTATTAGATGAGAGCTTCTGTTTGGACTTTCCAAAAAAACTACCTCCAAAATGCCCTGAAACAACCATAACATCACAGCTTATATTTGCGTTACAAGAATCCTCAAACCAAAATGAGTTTTCCTCATCTACAAGTTCTATGAAGTTAAAGTCCTCTCCCATGTTCTCTTGAAAGAGTTCACGCTCATCTTCTGAGTTAATTGTAATTGAGCACATTGTTGGTTTTGTTGAGTCAATTTTACTGATTTGGTCAGTTAGAAAGCTTCTAAGTTCTCTTACTTCTATGACCTCTTCTTCGTTATCATTATTTTTATTTAAAGATTTTGACTCTCCAGAGCAGCTTACTAAAAACAGTCCTAGAGTCACACCTGTAAGAATGGTTAAAATCTTTCTCATGCAAGAAATTTAGCATATTTTTAAGGCGCAGACTTCGGCTTTCAAAGGTAGAGAAAGACTTACAAATCCTCATTAATTTTTCAACAGTTTCTGGTAAAAACTACCTAAGTTTAACATTAGATTTTTGCACATTAGACACAAAAAAAGCCAAGGCATAAACCTTAGCTTTTATACTTATTAAATGATTTTGGTCATTTAGCGCGTTCTAGCTCGTTCTGAAGAGCCACTTCTCTTCGGACTCCCTGCACCACTAGCGTTGCGCTTTGCTCCACCAGATTTCTTAAAACTCCCACCGCCGTTACCAGCAGCTTTAAATGGAGACCTTTTCTTAAAACCTTCTGAGCTTCCTTTTTCTGATCGAGAATCAGATCTCTCTGACCTAGAAAAAGATTTCTCCCTATTAGGCCTTCCTTCTGATCTAGAGTCAGAACGCCTTTCAGAGCCACCTCTTTCACCACGTGAATCGGATCTTCTTTCAGACCTTCCTTCTGAACGAAAGCTTGGACGAGAATCAGAGCGTCTTTCAGACCTTTCACCGCGCGAATCAGATCTTCTTTCAGATCTCCCCTCTGAACGAAAGTTTGAACGTGAATCCGAGCGTCTTTCAGACCTTTCAGAGCCGCCTCTTCCACCACGAGAATCATTCGACTTAGATCTTTTTGCGTAATTTCCTCTTGAGTCAGCTCCTCTAGAACCCTCATCTCTACTTTTAGATTTCGCCCAACGTCCGCTTGGCCCATCAGATCCGCCAGTTCTTCTTCTGTCAGAAGATCTACCTTCTCCATCACGACCTCTTCTCTCATCACGATCACCACTTCTACGGCGCCCGTCTGAAGAAGATCCGCTACGGCCATACCTTTTAGGTCCGCCTCCACCGTCTCTTCTTCTTCTTTCTCCATCACGAGAGCGACCTCCGCCACCTCCTGTAGAAACATTCTCTAGTTCAACACCTTGAATTTTATATCTTTTAGCAAGCTTCATCCAAGCGTTGTGATCCTGACGAGCAACAAAACTTAACGCCTCTCCATCAGCACCGTTACGAGCTGTTCTACCAATTCTATGAACATAGTCTTCTTCCATTCTTGGAAGGTCATAGTTTATCACATGTCCTACTGAAGGAATGTCAATTCCACGAGCAGCAACGTCTGTAGCACAAAGAATTCTTGTTCTTTCAGATTTAAACTGTTGGATAGCGCGGTTTCTTTGGCCTTGAGTTCTATCACCATGAATAACACCCACTTTAAAACCGTAGTCTTCTAAGTAGTCTGCAACATCATCAGTTCTAGCTTTTGTTCTAAAGAAAACAATTATAGAACCTTCTCTTTTGTTAAGCTCATCAAGTAGCTTATCGTTCTTTTCTTTATTATTAACCTGAACAATTGATTGCTTAATCTTTTCAACAGGAAGTGAAACTCTACCCACATCTATTTTAGCAGGGTTTTGCAAGTAAGCTTCAGCAAGTTTTTTTACTTTTGTAGGAAGGGTTGCTGTAAACAAATGAGTCTGTCTTTCCTTTGGAAGATGATCCAAAATGTCATCTAACTGAGGCTGAAAACCCATATCAAGCATTCTATCACCTTCATCCAAAACAAGTATTTCAGTCGTATCTAATTTAATAGATCTACGTCTTAAGTGATCATTAAGTCTACCTGGTGTTGCCACAACAATACGTGGCTTCTTTTTTAATGCACGAAACTGCTTTTGCATATCAGTACCACCAACTAAAGTAGTCACTGTTATGTCGTCACAAAAGCGTGTAAGATCATTCATGAAATCTGCAATTTGCTTTGCAAGTTCTCTTGTTGGAGCAAGAATCAAAGATCTTCTCCCCGGCTTCTCTAGTAGTCTTTCTACTAAAGGGATACCAAAGGCACCTGTTTTACCAGATCCCGTCTCGGCACAAGCCATAAGATCCTTACCAGCTAGAGCCTGCTCTATTACTGCGTTTTGAATCTTTGTAGGTTCTTTAAATTGTAGTTTGTCGAGCGCCTTCTTAACGGGCTCTGCCAAAGGCATATCCTGAAACTGAGTCATATTCTATTGTCCTCTTTAGACGTGCATCATTGCACCATCTTCTTCAATCGGTATCTAAAGAGGTTTCGGCAAAAACTGTATATTCCGGGCCGATCTCTTAACTCGCGATCTGAACTTGGTCTTACACGTATTTGCTTAAAAGAGTCAAAGAATTATCAAATTTGGTAACGAATACAGCTCACTGTACTCATTCTTTACACTACAAGGTCCTTATATTCCTTATTTTCTTCAAAGAACTTCTGAACATAGGAACAAACTGGGTCGATTTGATAGTTATTCGCCTTAGCGTATGAAACTAACTCAAGCACAAGCTTCTTAGCTATTCCCCGCCCTCTCATAGATTCAGGTACAAATGTATGACTCGCATTCATAACACCCTCAGACAGAGTGTATGTCAGCTTAGACTTCTCACTACCACTTGTAATAAAAAACTCCCCTTCTTTATGTTGAATTTCACTCATACCCACTCCTTTAAAAGAAACACTCTAACATAAAAAAAGGGCTTCGGAAAACCGAAACCCTTTAAACCTTTATCCTTTAAGGACAGGTTATCTCCCCCAAAGTCTCCCCATTGGAATCTCATACTTAAACTCTAAGCTTTTAGCTTTAGTGTTTGTATTCATTGCTACTGAACCACTAACAGTGTGACCGTTATTAAGCGTTGTTGAAGCACCCGCTCTAATTTGTGAAGTTGTTTTATCATCTTCATAAGTCACTCCAAATGTCCAGTCATCGTTAAAGTCATAGTTTGCACCTAAAGCGTAACCTTCAAGACCATTTGAACCTGCCGTTGCTTGAGCAAAAGCCTCTAGACCTGAAATCTGCTCACTAAGATCTAAAGTGATCCCTGCTGTAGCAGCATAAACGTCATCTGAAGCATCATTGAATGTATATCCAATTTCACCTTCAATAGTAACCATTCCTAATGATTTAGCAGCTCTTGCACTTACACGCACAGAACTTGAATCAAGAGCAAGGCCATTATCAGAAGTTTCTGCTGCCGTAACAACTAAACCTTCAAGATATGATGATTTTAAATGAACTCTAACTGCAGCAACACCTTCAGCACCACTACCTGCAAGACTTCCATCAGGATCAAGAACAGACATATTGATATCATCAATATCCATTTTAATAGCCAAGACAACTCTTTCAACAGGACCTACATTAACAACGTCAAAAGAAACTTTACCTTCTTTAATCGCTGTATCTAAATCAAAGTTGTCATCCATAACACCTTCGTAGACCTCGTATAAGTCACTTGTAATCTCAACTTTTACAGACTCAGAAAGATTAAACACTAATTGTGTTAAAACTTCTGCATCAACGTTTCCGTCTTGATCAAGAGTGATATTTCCACCACCGTTAATCGTTATTCTTTCCATTTCTGGTGCCTCTTCTGCTAATGACACAGTAGACATTCCCATAACCGCCGCCGTTGTAGCCAATGTGGCTAATTTTACATATTTATTCATTTTCTCCTCCTTAGTTAGAATGAATAATATGAACCTTAAAAACAATTTCCCGCCGTCTTCAAAATTCGGTAGCTACACTACACATTCGGTGCCAAGTTTTCGGATTGTATTTAGATCATTAAAAAGGGTTGCAATTTTATAGACTTGAATTTTTGACAAAAAAATTTTGTGAAAAGGAACTTAACATAATTAAATCAGATCAAATTTAAGCGAGGCACCTTCTGAATATTTTATGAACACCATACCCATTTTTGCATATGAAAAACTTTGACGTTCATGAATATAATTCTTGAACGTCAACTCAACTAGTCCAAAAAGCCTCTTTATTTTATTGTTTAAACTCTTCGGGAGATTCCTTAAGGTAGTTCAAATGAGCCTTAACTGATAGGGCGACCATTTTTTCAAACTTCTCAGGGCTATCCTCTTTTGAAACTTTAGCTTTTTCTTTCATAAACTTGGTGTTTACCACCACTCCCATATGCACAAGAATTGAAAAAATCATTTTTGTTGCCCACATCTGTCCTTCAATAGGCATCTGTTCACCTAGGTCATTTTGAATCTTTTCAAAAAACACCTTTTCTCCAGGAGGGCCTAGGCGCCCTCCACACTTTAAAAAATCTCCTTCTTGAGGGATATCAGCAACATCAGATAAAAATATTCTGAAAGTATTTAATATCGCGTCCCCATCAGATAAAAAAAGTCTGAAAGTCTCTGTCGCTAAATCAACTGTGGTTTTTGTTCTCTCTCCAATCTTTTCAATATCCTGCTCTAAAACCTCATAGTTATAATCAAAGACCTTCCAGTACAAATTATCTTTGCCACCAAAATGATAATTTATAGCCGCTAAATTTACCCCAGCTTTTGAGGCTATGTCCCTAATTGAAGCTCCTGCAAAGCCATGTTTTGCAAAAAGCTCGTTGGCAGACTCCAATATTTTTTGTTTAGTGTCTTTCTCAGTCATTTTAGCCTCGCCCCTTATTAAGCTTACCTGTCATCTTAGATATAAATATCGTGAAGTCTTCTAAAATCGCATAAGCTGCTGGAACCCAGATAAGTGTTAAAATTGTCCCTGAAGTAAGACCCCATGCCATTGCTAAAGTCATTGGAATCAGCATCGCATCACTTCCACCTATTCCATAAGCTGTTGGAAGAAGACCACTGATTGTTGTGAGACTTGTTACAAATACAGCTCTGAGTCTCATTCCTGAAGCTTTTGCCAATATTTCGTGAAGCTCTAGTTTCCCCTCGGCTTTCATTTCATCAATAAAGCTAATTAAAACAATCCCTGAATTCACGATGATCCCTCCAAGCCCAATAATACCTATTAAAGCCAGAAACGAGATCGGCCTTCCATGTAAAAAGAAAGATATTGAAAAACCTAAAAGTCCTAAAGGAATTGTCGTCATGATGATTGCAGGCCTTAAATATGATTTAAATAAAAACACTAAAAGAGCAAAAATCCCAATTAGACTTAGTTTTAAGGCTGCAAATAAAGACGTCATAGATTCTTCTGTGGATTCTTGCGCTCCACCAAAAGCAATGCTTACACCAGGGATAGCAGACTTATTTTTCTCAAAGGTGTTTAAAAGAGTTTGGTTTACCCCTATTGATGTGGCCTTTGTTGTGTCCACATCCCCTGTTAAAGTCTTAGACCTTTTAAAATCATATCTTTTAATTTGAGGTGTTCCAGACTCTGTTCTAAAGCTTGCAAAAGAACCCAAGCTAATAAGGTTTCCCCTAGGGTCTCGAATATTTATTTTCTTAAGGTCTTCTATATTCTTTCTAAAGTCTTCTTTGAACCTTAAAATTAAATCTACATCTTTATTATCAAGCGTCACATCTGAAACCCTGTTTCCCGAAACTGCAGTCCTAATCGTTGTTCCAATACTTCTCACATCAAGGCCTAAGCGAGAGGCTTTTGCATAGTCTACGTCTACAAAAATTTCATCATCTCCAATAATGTCATCAATTTTTAAGTTCTCAACACCTTCTATTTTTTGAAGCTCTTCTTTAACTAACCCTATCATCTTATTGATGTCGTCCTCAGAGTTAGACCTAAAAGTTGCCTCAATAGCGTTTCCTACAGGAGGGCCATTTACAAGCTCTTCAAAGGTTAGTGACTTTACAAAGTCAGGATTAATTGTCTTTAGTCTTCCTAAAATTTCTGTATAAGGAGTGTTGTACTTAGTGTCTTCACTTACATACATTGTAAGCATCCCTACATTGTCTCCACTTTTAGCCTTCGGATCCGCAGGTCCCATTTCAGCAGTCCCCGCTCTTCCAACAACATGGACAACGTCTTCTTTAAGAACATCTTTAACCATTTTAGATATCTCACCAATTCTTCTGTGAGTTTCTTCAAGCCTTGTTCCCTTTGGCATCTCTACCCTGGCAATGTATGCCTCCGTTTGATCAGCAGGAAATAAGATAAACTGATTTGCGCCAACCATCATAAAAATTGAAAAACCCACAACTAATGAGAACACTCCTAAAACTGCATACCTTCTTTTCACAACCGTAGACATGAACTTTTCAAACTTTTCTTCAAACTTAGAAAACCAATCAGCTCCGCCATCTTCATGGTCACTACCCTTAACAACCCTGCCAGCCCACGTAAGTCTCATAGGGAGAAAGAAAAATGACTCAAGTAAGGAAAGGACTAACGCCATTGAGACCACTATGGGAATCCATTTAATGAACTGCCCCATAATCCCTTTAGTCACTAGCATCGGCATGAATGCAGCAATGGTTGTAAACGCCGTTGCTGTAATGGGAAGCCATAGGCTTTTAATTGAGTCACTTGCAGCTTTAATGTTTTCAACGCCTTCTTTGCGAAGCCTCGTATAATTTTCACTAATCACAACTGAATTATCAACCATCATACCTAGAGCAATAACCAGAGCTAAAACAGTAATCGCATCTATATTCATTCCAAAACTTGGCATTAACCCCACAGTCCCTAAAACTGCAAGTGGTAGTGAGATTGAAGCTGCAAAACCAATCTTTCCAGGAAGAAAGATAAATAAAAAAACCATCACAAGAAGAAGCCCTGTCATTGCATTACTCGCTAAAACATCAACCCTGTCTTTTACCTTCTGACCTTCAGAGATATAAATATCAAACGTGTAATCCTGATACCGCTCTTTATAATCAGCAAGGATTTCACTCATCTTATCAACCATCTCAATAGTGTCAGCACCGCCTTTTTTACTCACAATAAGAAGCGTTGCCTCTTCTCCATTATACCGAGCTAGCGCAACAGCCTCTTCCTCAGACTCTTTAATCTCTGCAATATCCCCTAATAAGACTGTTTCTCCAGAAAAATTAGATCGCACAACAAGCTGCTTTAACTCAGCTACGTTCTTAATTTTCCCTTCAACCCTTACTAGTTTTTGACTTATTGATGTTCTTACTGCACCACCTGGAGTGTTTGAGTTTCTACCCTGAATCTGTCTTGTCACTTCTGACACTGAAACATATTTGTCTTGCATTTTATCAAGGTCTAAAAAGATATCAAAAGCTCTCTCTCTGTACCCAACAGGCCTAACCGCCTTAACTGACTTATGATCTTCAAAATCTTCTTTTAAAAGATCTGCAATCAGGTCTCTTTTTCTATTCTCGTTAGGCCCCATAATAGCAAGTTCAAAGACAGGAAACTCTTCACTCTTAATCTCCGTAAACTTAGGCTGGTCTTTTAAATCAAATGGGAGGTCCGTCACTCTATCAACTGACTTTTGAACCTCATCCATGGCCTCATCTACATCTACCTTTGGATCATCTATGTCTATTTGGACTACAATAATAGATTTTCCTGCTTGGGAAGTTGATTTAACAGTCTTTAAACCCGTCACTCCTCTAATTTCATCCTCAATAGGCTTTGTAATTTTAGTTTCTATATCACTCGCTGTCGCTCCGTCATAACCTGTGATTACTGTAGCTGTTGCCATTGACACTGATGGATAGCTCTCTGCATTCATTCTTTGTAAGCCATCATATCCAAAAAGAGCTAAGCCTACAGACAAAACGATTGTTAATTTCGAGTTTTCAATAAAAAATTGTGCGATATTTTTCATAACCTAATCCAGTTTTTTTATATTTTGTTAAAATCACATGGCGTGTCCATGTAAATGCTGAAGTAATCAATAAGAGTGTTCACAATAATTAAGTTACTATCTATTTCTTTAAGTTGTGACTGCAAATGAGCGTCTTGCTCCCCTATAAGCTCTTGTAAACTGATTCTTGCTTGCTTATATTTTTTAGCACTCACCCTTAGGCTCTTTGCTAAATATTTATTAGTTTCTTTTTGATTTTTAATAACTTCTCTAAGGGTCATCACAAGCCTTACCGTTTCACTATGAAAAGCATTGATCTTTGAGATGTTTTGCTTAGCTTCAGCTTGATATCTGTTTTTATTCAAAGCTTCTATGACTTCTTTTGTTTTTTTCTTTCTACCATCTAAAGGCATTGAAATTTGAAGCCCTAAACTTGTTCTCGGCTGAGATTCATTATAAAAATCTTCTCTTGCACTCCCAAAACCAAAGCCTCTACCCACCGTCGCATACTCTCCAACAAGTTTGATGTTAGGTCCTGAATGAGCGCTCGTAACTTTCCTCTCTAATTCTTCTTCTTTTTCTAGTGAGGCAACTATTTCGTCATAAACTGTATATTTTAAAGGAGACCCTGTATGAGATGCTATCACCTGTGTACAAGCCAGAACATCACTCACTGTTTTTTCAACACTATAGCTTCCCATTGTGATCGCCTTCCCATTTAATTCAGGAAGGATTTCTTTTAATGACTTTAAAAGGTCTACTTTTTGATACTCTAAAGATAAAAGATCTGCTTTTCGAGAGCTCCACTGAGAACGAAATCTTGCAACCTCTCCTGAATCAGCAGCCCCAGACCTCTTCTTTTTTACGCTCTCTTTATATTGCTTTTCTGCAGTTTTAACCAATGAGCCTAAAAGCCTGTGGCGCTCATTGTTTGCAACAAGTGCCCAGTATAACTTTCTTACATTTGATTCAAAAGTTTTTAAGCTGCTCTTTTTTTCAAGCTCTGCTCTTTGTAATGATAAGGTACTCTTTTTTAAATCATTGTTCGTTCTTCTTCCTAAGAAGTTTTGATATAAATCAACGGAAAGGCTTACAGATGCTCCGTTTGTTGCTGCTCCTGTAACAAAGGCGTTTGTACTTTTACTCCCAAAGGCTTTTAAACCTAAATCAACACCATACCTTGTTGGTTTAACGAGCCCTACTGAATAGCTCGTTGCTCTAGCCGTAACACCACCATCAAAATTATTTAAAAGCCTCTCATCAGATTTATAAATCTGCCCCTCACCCTCTATTCTAAGACCAAGCTGGTCTTCTTGGGTAAGTTTAGCCTGTTTAGCACCCAAAAAACTGGCCTCAATCTGCTGAACTGAGGGCGGCTTTTGAGAAATCAGCCTCTTTAAATAAGCCTCTGTCAGAGCTGTACTCGCATTTGCTAGCGGTAGAGCAAGAGTAACCCCTAAAATCACAATAAAGTTTGCTTTCATAACACATCCTTATTCAAACGTTCGTTTGAATCTATAGCATGATTTATTTTGTTGCAAGAGGTTGTTTCAAAATAGTACAGCTTATAAGCAGTCTTTTTCAAAAAGCTTACATGCATATCATCATCCACATCTATTTTACCCAGCCTAGGTATGGCATATAATATGCTACCGCTATAGAGATGAAGTACACCCTCGCCTTACTTAGCACCATCCTTTTAACCTGTTCTACGAGCTACTCAGTATACCAATGTTCAGAGCTCTTATCTCCAAGAAAATCAGCTCAATCTTTAATGCGTTTTGGAGCACTAAATGTAAGAACAAACAAAACTACTGTTTTTATTAAAGACTTCACCACCGGTGCACTTATCACAACCAAAAGGCTTGATTTTGAACATGCAGGGCTCTCCGCAGCCATGGTTTATGAAAACTCATTTAACCGAAGGCGAGATATTGTAATTGAAGTTTATGATTATTTTCTACTAGGTGATAAAAAACTTCACAGCTCTGGCTTATTTGACATGGATAACGGCAGGATAAAAATCTCAATCGAAGGGGTTAAGGACAGCCCACTTAGCTTCACAGATCAACTCATCTATACAGTCGCACACGAAACAACCCATCTTGTACAAAGAGAGCGAGGAGAAACACTAACGAACTCTTTAACTGACAAAAATTACAACACCAACCCTCACGAAAGAGAGGCTGACATTGCAGCCCTGGATGCTCTTCGACTTTTTAACCCTTATCAAAGAATTTCCGTAGAGCGCGACGAAGGAGCAATCACTACACCTGTGGTTTCCAGCTTTGCACATTGGCACCGAGCTCTAAGAGAGCTGAATCGTGAAAGTTATCAAAGGTATTTAAAAAGACAGCGTCGAAACAATCGAAACTCTACTTCGCCGTAGGAGAAAGTCCTAAATGATTTCTAGCCTTTGCAGAGATCTCTCTGCCTCTAGGGGTTCTTATAAGATAACCCTCTTTTAGTAAGTACGGCTCATAAACATCTTCAATAGTCGTTCTATCTTCTGACAATGTAGCTGAAAGCGCATCAATTCCAACAGGCCCCCCGCCGTAATACTCTTCAATAACCCTAAGAATCTTTCTGTCCATTTGATCAAGACCCTCTTCATCAATGTCCATCAGATTTAAAGCTTTTTGAACAACATCAGCGTCAACTACAGGTTTTTTCTCAACCAGTGCATAATCTCTCACTCTTCTTAAAATACGATTCGCTATTCTTGGAGTACCTCTAGAACATTTTGAAATGATCTCAATAGCTTCTTCATTTAAACTTAACTCTATTTTCCTAGCGTTATTTTTCACAATCACAGCAAGTTCACGCGGCTGATAAAACTGAAAGTGTAAATGAGCAATAAATCTATCTCTTAAGGGGTTTGATAAAAGACCTGATCTAGTCGTCGCACCGATAAGCGTAAAAGGGTTTAGGTCTATCTGCATCGTCCTTGCTGCAGGCCCCTCACCTAGTACAATATCAAGTTTATGATCTTCCATTGCTGAATATAAAATCTCTTCAATAGCAATATTGATTCTATGAATCTCATCAATAAACAAAACATCATGCGGCTGAAGATTTGTTAAAAGAGACGCCAAATCCCCTTTCTTTTCTAGTGCAGGCCCTGAAACCACTTGAAGATTTGTTCCAAGCTCTTTTGAAATGATCATAGCTAAAGATGTTTTTCCTAAACCTGGAGGACCAGATAAGAGCGCATGGTCCATGGCTGCGTTTCTAATTTTTGCAGACTCCACCATAAGTTTAATGTTTTCTACAACTTTAGACTGTCCTATGTATTCTGAAAAATCCCCTGGACGCAAAAACACCTCTGCTTTTTTCTCACTAGGCTCTGTAAAATGATCCACTAAACGCTCTGTCATAAAACCATCTCCCCTATATCTCTTTAAGTACCAAATGAACTAACTGCTCAGGCTTTTTAATCGTGTTCTCTTTTAAAATTCTTTGGGCAAGTGGAATCACTTTTTCGGTTTGAAAGCCCAAGTTTTCACAAGCAAGAATTGTATCGTTTAGAATCTTCTCTGAAGCATCTCCTAACTCAATCTTTTCAAGACTCTGTGGAGTTGAAGCAAAAGCTTCTGGAGTTTGTGCGTTTTCAAAAAGTGGCATCTCTGCAAAGCTTGCAAACTCAGAAGAGTACATTTTTATTTTATGTATTTTCTTTCCCAAATCTAAAATAATTTGAGATGCTGCTTTTGTGCCCACACCACTTACTTTAGTTAAAATACTTTTTTGTTCAGTGCTTACAGCTGTAATAATTTGATCAAGGCTAATTTGTGAAACAATATTGTAAGCTGATTTTGGACCAACTCCCTTTACTGTAATCATCAACTCAAAAAGCTTCTTCTCTCTTAACGTTCTAAAAGCAAATAAAGTCTCAGCAGCCTCTCTAATGATGTGGGCTACATATACTGAAGCAGACTCACCTTCTGGAAAAATGTAATTGCAATAAACCTGATACCCCACTCCACTCGCAGTTTGAATCAAAGCCTCTTGCCCATCACTAAAAAGAATATTCCCAGTTAAAACACCAATCATTTAGTTTACCCTTACTTTAAATGCTTAAAACTATCTTTAAGACTTCGGCCACTAGTTTTTCCGCTCTGTGCTTGCCCAGAAACTCCAACCGCCCCTCTTCTAAAACTATGACATAAAGCTATAGCCAAAGCATCACTTTCGTCGTGTGTTTCAAACTTGTGATCCGGGAAGATAAAACTTAAAGACTTCTCTAAACTCTGCTTAGAAGACAGGCCATAACCTGACACTGTAGATTTAATTAAATTCGGAGAGTACTCAGAAATAGACACAGCTGTTTTTGAAACTGCCGAAATTATAGCACCCCTTGCTTGTGCAAGCTTTGCTAAAGAGTTCACATTCTTTACATGAATAAGTGTTTCAAGTGCTAATTCATAAGGAGGCATACCCTCAACTAGCTTCTCAAAGTATTCATTTAACTCACTGATTCTACTAAAAAAATCTTTAGATTGTTTAAGCTTGCAAGTTCCTGATTTAATAAGCTGGAAATTCTTTCCAGAACACTTAATAAGCGCATAACCTGCGTTTACAGACCCCGGATCAATGCCTAAAATTAAAGCTTCTTTATTAGAATCCACAAAGTTCCCCTACACTAAATTCTAAACTTATCCCCACCAAAAGAGCAAAGGCGTTTCTTAAGCAGCGCGCCGCCCCCTGCATCTATTTTCACCTACGTCATATAGTCTCCCTTATGAAAACTTTAACTACTAGTCTTATTATTTTCTTTTTATCTATATCTAGCGCTTATGGGGCCATATTTAATGGCCACGACTTAAGCAAATCCTCACTACAAGAGATAACAAGTTCTATAGAGCCTGGAGATGTACTTATCGTTGGAGAACTTCATGACAACCAAGGCCACCATGATAATCAGCTAGCTATAATCAAGGCCCTAACTGAACAAAGCCCAGAATCAAACATCCACCTTGGAATGGAGTTTTTAAACTACACAGATCAGTGGCACATTTATAAATACTTAAACAACACCTACTCTGAAGAGGACTTCTTAAAAGCTGTTAACTGGGCAAGTCCTGATTCTTTTAGATTTTACTCTCCAAGTATAAATACCGTTAAAGAAAATGGCGGTAATGTTTTAGGCTTAAATATTCCAAGAGCCATCACATCTAAAGTTGCAAAAAACGGAATTGATTCTTTAGACAAAAGAGATCTAGCACTTTTGCCACACCCTACTTTATATGGAAACGAAAATTACTATGAAAGGTTTTACGGCGCTGTTGGCGGCGGTCACGTGCCAGATGAAAAAATTGTAAACTACTTTTGGGCACAGAGTATTTGGGATGACGTGATGTCAGAGACCTCAATTAACTTCATGCAGAGAAACCCTGAAGATATTTTAGTGATTTTTATTGGTGATTTTCATGTAAACTATGGCGGCGGACTTCCTGACATCTTCAAAAGAAAAGGCTTTGAAAGCGTTAAAACCATTTCACAAACTACAACTGGTGATGAAATCAAACCCCATGAAAAATACGGCGTTCGTGCTGATTGGATTTGGGTGACAGACTAAACTTACTTAGTTTTCTCCTTCGCCCAAACCTTATCTGCAGCACGCACTAGGTCCTCATGAGCTCCCGTAGATTTTTTCTGCCACTTCTTAAGAGTGTTGATCCCCCACGAATTATAAAAAAGATAAAGCCTTAGAGTGCCTGACTCATCTTTTTTAACTATGAACGTATTATAATCCACACTCACTTCACTCTTTCCTTGAGCTACAGCCCATGCACACCAACCACCATAAGCTGGCAAATACTTTGCAGGTGAATCTATAAACAGTTTCTTATTCTCTTCACTTGAAAAGTGGTAATCCACACCTTCATGTTTTACTCTGTACTCTTTGCTTCCCTTAAGGCCTTCCTCAAGACCTTTTTCAGCATTCTTAAAGTAAGCAACAAGGTCATACCCTGCTAAAGCCACACCTTTTTTATCATTTATTAAATCTGCTTTTGAAAAAGCTATAGACGGTAAAAAAACAACTAAACTTAAAATAGCTTTCATAAACTAAACCCCTTATAGCAAGTTTCCACATTTTGACCCTTAAACCCGTCACACTCCAGCATTTAAATGAGATTTAGATGATACTACACTCTTAAATGAGGAGAACCG
>JBOEFV010000056.1:0-11820 GCA_050633065.1 Bdellovibrionales bacterium | reverse complement strand
AAACCTAGTGGAACCCCAAACCTTTGAGAGCTTCCAACTGCAATATCAGCACCTTGCTCTGCTAAGGAAGTGTGAATAGTTGAAAAAAGAAGGTCGGTTGCTCCAATAGAAACTGCGTTAATACTTTTTGCATAAGAATAAACACTTTCAAGGTCTAAAATTTTTCCAAATCTATCAGGGCTTTGAGCTGCAACAGCAAATACAGAATCAGTATCTGAAAAGTTCGAAAGCTCTGATTCTAAACAAATAGAAACAACTTTAACGCCAAGGTGTTTCATTCTAGTTTTTAAAACGGATAAAGATTGTGGGTAAAGGTTTTCATCAACAAGTAGAATTTTTTCATCACTTCTTTTCTTGCAGATGTTTAAGGCCATTGAAGCCGCCTCACTAACTGCTGTCCCTTCATCAAGTAAAGAAGAATTTGCAATCTCCATTCCTGTTAAATCACAAACCATTGTCTGAAAGTTAACGAGTGCTTCTAGACGGCCTTGTGAAATTTCAGCCTGATATGGAGTGTAGGCTGTATACCAACCTGGGTTTTCAAAAACATTTCTTAAAATTGGAGAGGGTGTATGTGTTCCAAAATACCCTGAGCCAATGACAGATTTAAATTTTTTATTGCTATCGGCAAGTTTTTTAGCTTTTGCTAGAAGTTGAGCTTCTGTAAGTGCATCAAAACTATTTGTAGGATCTTCTTTTGCAAGAATCACTTCAGGAAGAGTTGCAGAGGTGAACTCATCAAGATTTTTATATCCAAGTTCTTTTAAAATATCAGCTGTATCTTGCTCAGAATTTCCGTTGTGACGCTCTACGAATTGGGACATAAAAACACCTCTTTATTTGTTGTGACAGATGCTCTAATTCATAGTGAATTTAAGCTGTAAGATCAACAAATGAGGCTTTGCAGGACTGTGGTATTTTTAGGCAGAAAGAGGCGTTGTGGTACAAAAAAGCCCCAGCGCTTACAGTTGAGGCTTTGATGATCAAGATTAACAAGTCTTTGTTAGGCTTTTTTCGTAGTCTTTTTCTTTGCAGTAGCCTTCTTAGTTGCTTTCTTTTTTGTAGTGGCTTTTTTAGCAGTCTTTTTCTTTGTAGCGGCCTTCTTAGTTGTTTTCTTCTTTGCTGGCTTTGTGATTACTTTAGAAAGACGCTTTTGCTCATCAACAACAGTTTTTGCAATTTTATCAAAAGACTTCTTAGCTTCAGATTTAGTCTTCTTTAAAAGACTTAAAACCTTATCAATTTCTTTATCAGCCTGTTTTTGAACTTTCGTGATTTCTTTTTTAAGAGAAGCATATCTTTTCTCAAGAACTTTAAGTCTCTTTGTAGACTCTGAAGAGATCTCTTTTTTAAGGTTTATTTTAGAGATTTCAGATTTAATCTTTGTAAGCTCTTTAGTTAATCCGTTAAGATCTCTTACCTTTAAAAGGTCGTTTGTCATTTTTTCTAAGTTAATTTTAGCCATATGTGTCTCCTTGAGGTCAATTTAACAAAAGAAGCTTTCCCGTCAAGCCTTAGCTATGTAAAGGTATAGAAATGGAATCAAACCTTAACCACTATAAAACATGGCTTTTGTTTTTAGAAGAAGTGTCGACTTACTTTAAAGAAAAAAGTTTTCTTGAGGTGAGAACTCCAACGTTAGTGAACTCAGGTGCAATGGAGTCGACTTTAAATGCTTTTAAGCTAGAGGGGGAAAGTTTCTATTTACCCACTAGCCCAGAGTTTTCTTTAAAAAAACTGTGGCTTTCGGGCCTCAGTAAAGATCTTTTTGAGGTTTCTAAGAGCTTTAGAAAGGGAGAGGCGTTAGGGGCTTTGCACCTTCCTGAATTTACAATGCTCGAATTTTATATGGCGGAGAAGACATTTAAGGGTCTAAAGGCTGAAACAGAAGACTTTTTTAAGAGTGTTTTTGGAGAAGTGGTTGTTAAAGCAGTTCATTTAGATGAGGCTTTTGCTAGTTTTACAGGTTTTAAGCTTAAGCCTGACTCAGATAAGGCCTTTTTAAAGAAAGTTATGGATTTTCATGGGCTAAACTATGCTGAAGACTATTCCTGGAATGATCTTTATCAGGTTATTTACCTAAACTTAATTGAGCCTCTACTGTGTAAAGATTCATTGTTGTTTCTAGAAAACTATCCTCCTCAACTTTCAGCTTTGGCTAAGGTGAGTGAGAAAGGTTGGGCTTTAAGGCTTGAGATTTTTTATAAAGGAATAGAGCTTGGAAATGGTTATGATGAACTGTTTTGTGAAAAAGAGATTAAGTCCCGCTGGTTAAAAGAAAATGCTGAGCGAGAGGGTATGGGGCTTGAGAAGCATCCAGTAGATGTAGAATTGCTACAATTAAGCCGTGAAACTGAGTTAAAACAGGGTGTTGGGATTGCGATAGGCCTTGAAAGAGTGTTTAGTTTGCTCTTTAAATCTGGTAAGAGCATCAAAGTCTGGCCTTTTTAGTGTCGTGGGAGTTTTAAAATGGTGAAGCTTAAATTAACAAGAGCACTTAGAAAAAAGCTTAAACAAGGAAACCCCTGGGTTTATAAGGATGCCTTTCAAGTGATTAAGGGCGATTCGAAAGGAAAGCCTGCTTTTGCTAGTATGACTGACCCAAAAGGTGAGGTGTGTAAAGGTGTCTATGACCCAACAAGTAGACTGGGCTTTAGAGCGCTAAATTTTAAATCACTTTCTGTTGAGGAGTTAAAGGCTGAGCTAAACAGAGCTTACAGAATCAGAAAAGCCTTAAGACGTGAAAAAACAAATGCTTACCGTCTTATTGCAGGTGAGGGAGATGGTTTTTCAGGTTTTATTTGTGATGTTTATGGCGGTATTGCTGTTTTCCAATTCGACGGTGAGGGGATGGAGCGTTTTTGGCTAGAGCTCCCTATGGCTGATTTAGTTTTAAACCTTGATGAGAGAATTAAAACAGTGGTCTTAAAATCTAGAGTAAATAAGAACGAGCTTAAAGTGTTAGCTGGTGATGAACTAGAAAGTCATATTATTCGTTTTAAGGAAAATGATGTGACTTTTGAAACAGATCTTGTGAAGGCTCAAAAAACGGGATTTTTCTTAGATCAAAGAGATAACAGAGAGTATGTCAAAAACCTAAGCGAAGGAAAAACCGTTTGGAATATCTTTTCTTATACAGGTGGTTTTTCTGTTTACGCTGGAGTAGGTGGAGCTAAGAAGGTTTATAGTGTGGATATTTCAGAAGGTGCGATTGAGCAGTCGGTTGTAAATTGGAAGATCAATGATCTTTTTGAAGACGGTCATGAAGGGCTTGCTTGTGATGCTTTTGAATTTTTAAAAGCTGAGAAGAAGCTGAAGGCTGATGTTCTTATTGTAGACCCGCCATCGATGACATCATCTAGAGACTCTAAAGGTATGGCTTTTAAAAAGTATGTAAATTTATTCTCTGATGCAGCAAGAAATGTTAGAAGAGGTGGCGATCTGATTTTAAGCTCGTGTTCAAGTCATATTAGTTTTGAAGATTTTAAAGAAATCGCTTCAGAGGCATTGTCGCAAGCTAATAAGAAGGGGAGAGTTTTAAGAGTCTCAGGGCAAGGATTAGACCACCCTTACCCACATGCTTGTGAAGAACTTCGTTATCTAAAGTTCATGCATATTAATTTAGATTAAGTTACTTTCTAAGCATTACTGTTGCCATTAAGGCAAAGTATGATTCAGAGTTTTTAATATCAACGCCAGTTTCAGCAGAAAAAGACATGTAGTTTAACGAATCAAACTTTACTTTTGAGCCTATAACAAACTGAGATGTCATATCAGAAGAAGAGTCTACAGCAACAACGCCTAAAGGAATTGCTGCGTAAGGCTCTAAAGAACCATGTTCCCAAGAAAAAGCTTTGCTTATAAAAGGAGCGGCTCTAAATAAGAAAGCATCAATTCCGCCATCTCTTCCGTATTCAGCACTAGCAACGCCACCAAAGTTAAATTGGTTTTTACTGTTTGTTTTTATGGGAACCCATTTAATGTTTGCGCCCAAGCTAAAATCTAAAGAAGCAACTCCGCCATAAAAACGAAGGTTTGTTTCTTTAGTAAAAGGCAGATCAACCATACCCATTAAGTGTGTTCCACTACGGTCTCCTGAGAAAAACTCAGTAACGCCTGAAACATCGTACTCACTACCATTTAGTAGAGAGGATGAGTTTAAAAAAGTCCCGTATGACAAAGCATTAACGGAAAAAAGAAGAATAAAAATTGGTGTTAGTTTATTTATGTATTTCATAGTGAATCTATTTTAGGGTATAACAATTTAGAAAGCTAATGTTTTTTTATATTGTTAGAGGGGTTTACTATGGAAGAAGTAAAGGGTTGGGCAAAGACTGTTAATGATTCGGGTAAAGACATCTTAAGAAAAGAATTTGTTTTTAAAGATTTTAAAGAGGCTTTTTCTTTTATGTCATCTGTGGCTATTAAGGCAGAGGAAATATGTCACCATCCAGAGTGGCTTAATGTTTATAATAAAGTTGTAGTTGAGCTTACGACTCATGATACAGGTGGGCTGTCAGAAAAAGACTATGAAATGGCTAAGTTTATGAACCTAGAGGCTAACGCGACAGGATAAAAGCAGTCCATTGGTCCTGTGAAGCTTAACAAGCAAGCATGAAGTTTTGGATTTAAGAGGGGGATCCCCTTAAAATTAAAGACTGATCTATAAACAGGAGTTTTTATGAAGTCTTTGATCCTTATGGGTGTTTTGTTTGTAAGTTCACAAACTTTGTCTTGTGATGAGCCTGCAAGTGAGCAATTTATTTATAATATGTTGAACTTTAAGAAAGCTCCAAGTGAATGGCGTTCAGTTAAAGGTTCAACTCACCAAGCAAATCGTTCTTGGGATATTCTTTTGCATGTAGGGAGAGGGTTGGAAGATTCATTTGCTATTTATAAAGGTGAAACTCATACGATTGATGAAGCTGAGTTTTGCAAAATAGCATCTAATAAAATGAGAGTGACACACCCTGAGCATGGGGCTGCTGTGATTGAGCGTAGAGGGTTTGGTGATGAAAGTATTCTTATCGGAAGAAAAGGAATTTTTACTTTAAGGTTTCGTCCTGAGCATGTAGTAACAGACTAATTACGTTATTTTTGAAGGAGGTAGCTCCATGGGCTGCCTTTTTTATTTTTAGTAGCACCTTGTTAGGTTTGTTTCATTAAGCATTTAAAAAGTAGTTTTAGCGAGTGTGAAAAAAATGTTGCTTTGTGGCCTATAAGTGACTCTACTTGAGACAATTTTTGGTGTTTTTGCGGATCTTCTTTAAGGCCCTGGCTAAAAGTCTCGATAAATAAGCATGAAATTTGTAACGAGAAAAAAAATTCTAACGCTGTTACCTTTATTAGCCTTGCCACTTACTTTTCAAAACTGTGGTGAAGAAGGATTTATTTCACTAAACGGATCTGAATCATATGGGTCCTTTGAAGAAGTTTACCCCTCAATGGACGCTAAAGGTGATATTAGAGTTAAATATGAGCAGCAAGATAAATCTTATCTAAGAAGTAGGGAGTATCTAAGGGATACAGATAGAATCTACAGTGCTGTGGGGACTATTCCATCGACAGCGTTTCCAACTATCACATCCGGAGGAGGAGTTACAACTTCAGGTGGTGGCATAACAACAGGAGGGGGCGCTACTCCTGTTTTAGAAGAGCCAGGTTTTGCGGGGGCTGTTACTAACTACTACTCAGGAATTTTTAAGCATATGAAAAGTGCTGCCGCTAGTATTAAGAACAGTCAAAGGTATTTATACCCAGATAGATACTATGGAGTGCCTAAGTATCAGAGTATTTTTGAAAGTCAAGGGTTGGGGATTGTTCGAGTAGACTTAAAAATAGGTGCATCAAGTAACTTAAAAGTAAATGCAAGTTTTTATCAGTATAAAGCCGATTATTTTAGAGAAAAAGCTGTGGTCTTTGTTTTAGGAGACAAGCTGTTTAGTGAAGAAATTGGTGCAAGAAAGATTTCACTCAACCAGCAACATTTAACTAAACTTGCTAAGAAGGGCTACTTGGTTGTTCATCTGAAGCCTGGAGCTTTAAAAGATTATGATGATGTTCCTGGAAACGCTAGATGCCATAATTTAGAAAAGGCAATTTACTTGGGTGTTCAAGAGGTCAGATCGGCTGTTGGTGATATTGTTAAAAGAGCTGATTTCTTTGGGGCAAACCCTGAGAAGATGTTTATTGCAGGGTTTGGTGTGGGGGGGACCCTAGCGGCATACTCAGCATTTCTAGACACTAATGAGGCTATTGCTAAATTTGGTAAAGGAATTTATAAGGTTCCGGATTTTAATAATAAGAGTCTTTTTCAAGGTGTGGGCATCAGTGGTGGTGGAATACTAGATAGAAGTATATTAAATGGTGCTTCAAAGGCTAGAGTGGTAACTATTCACGGTGGATGTGACCAAAGTGTTAAGGTTGATGGGTCACAAATGTATGGATGTATGAGAAATGGTGCGCAAATCAACCCTATTTCCTCAAAGCAGCTGACCGACTTTGCTGCCGGTTATTTGGGTGCTTCAGCCTCAGTTTTAAACTGTTCAGCGAATGCGGACACTAAGGATGTAAGAAGTATAGAAACCCAACTGTCTTATTTTGCGACGTACTTTCACAATATAATGGGAGCTGGTGATGGGACTGTTTTTGGAAATTTATCAAATGAGATATCTAGTTATTATCAAAGCCTGTATTGCTCTACCGATGGTAGGGACGGGGATCAGCACTCATGCTCTTTTCCTGCCCCTCTTATTCATGATGTTAACTATGGGACGTGTGAGGCGGGCCCATGCTCCCCTCCTCCTCCTGTAGAAGAGTTTATAGGTGTTTAGATGCGTAAAACTTAAGATTATGGGCTTATAGAAGAGCTTTCCAGGGCAGTGTGACTCTGTGTCGTAAGTTTATTGCAAGTGTGGAGGACACTCTATAGGCTTAAGCCTGAGTCATTAGTTAGATGATTGATCTGTTTTAGGCCTTTTAGAGTTTTTGTTTTAAGCCTGGTTTTTGATCTGAGTTTTTAATTAGGGTTCTAAACAACTAAAAGGAGCATAGAATATGCAAAAATTATACGTAGGAAACTTGTCATTCAGAATGGCAGATCAAGATTTACAAGAACTTTTTGGACAAAAAGGTGAAGTGCTTTCAGCTAAAATTATTATGGATAGAGACTCTGGTCGTTCAAAAGGTTTCGGTTTTGTTGAAATGGGTTCTCCAGAAGCTGCTGAAGCTTGTATTGAAGCATACAACGGACAAGAAATTGAGGGCCGTACACTTCGTGTAAACATGGCAATGGATAAGCCAAGAGAAGATAGAGGTTCTCGTTACTAGATTTTAAATGAAAGTTTAAAATAAAAAAAGCTCATCATTTTGATGGGCTTTTTTTGTGTTGATGACGGTTTATTAAGATATGAAGAGTTTAGTTTTGCTGACAAGTAGAGGTAAGTGAAGCGTTGTAGTTTTTATACTCTTCTTCAGATATTTGAAATTGTGTAGAGTAAACTTGTTCAACTTCATTAGTTTGTAAGTTTAATGCAAAATACTCTAAGCTTCTCACAAGGTTTTCATCTTCGTTGAATTTGATAGTAAAATTAACATGAGACTGTGCTTGAGACTCGGGATGTTTGTAGGAGACCTTTAGGTCCTTTGATACAGATGCGAAGTGAAATTGGTGCTCTTTACTGTTTAAAGGGCCATGAAAAGAGTAAATTTTTCCTGATGTAGAAACTTTTTCTACAAACAGTGAATAGTTGCTCTCAGTAGAGTCTTCATCAATAAGCCTATGAAAAAAACCGCACAAATTTAAATCTTCATTTTTTACCAAACTGTTAAGCACAGTTAGTTCTTCTTGAGTTACATAAAGTCCTTCATATTTATCGGGGATATTCTTGTCTGAGGAGCATGCTGTGAACAAGAAAAGTGTAGAAAGTAAAAATATAGATCTCTTCATAACTAAACCACCTTTTATAAAACTTTAGCCTCTTTATGGAGGCATGTTAACCGGATACCCAGACCAAAGAACCAAAGCAAAGTTATAAAAAGCTCAATTTGTAGATAGAGGGACATTCTCTACAAATTAAAGGTAGGATGTGGAATGGTGTAAGTGAATTGAATTGATCTTAAACATTAAACCTGAAGTTCATAACATCACCGTCTTGAACAACGTACTCTTTTCCTTCAGATCTAAGCTTTCCAGCTTCTTTGATTTTTTGCTCAGTACCTAGTTCAAAAAGGTCAGTGCAATGAAAAGTTTCAGCTCTGATAAATCCTCTTTCAAAATCACCATGAATTTTACCAGCTGCTTGAGGAGCTTTTGTTCCCTTAGTGATTGTCCAAGCTCTGACTTCTTTTTCTCCAGCGGTGAAATATGTCTCAAGTCCTAAAAGGCTATAAGCTTCTTGAATAAGTCTGTTTAAGCCAGGCTTTTTAAGATCTAAACTTTCTAAAAACTCAGCCTTATCATCTGGAGCAAGTTCTGCAATTTCTGACTCAACAGAGCTGCAAAGTATTAATGCTTGTTGCCCTTGAGCTTTAGCAAAATCGAAAACTTTTTTAGAGTGCTCATTGCCATCAACAACAGAGCCTTCATCAACATTACATAAGAAGATAACAGGCTTTGAAGTTAGAAGCTGAAATCTTCTAACAGCACGAGCTTCATCTTCATCAAAGTCTAAAGACCTAACAGGTTTGCCATCTTCTAAAACCTTTAAAATTTTAGTTAAAACCTCTACATCAAGAAGTGTTTCTTTATCTTTAGAGGTTTTTGCTAATTTAGTTGTTTTTTTAAGACGTTTATCAACAGAGTCTAAATCAGCAAGAGCTAGCTCTGTATCAATAACTTCAATATCTCTAATGGGGTCAACACTTCCAGCCACGTGAACAACGTTAGAGTCTTCAAAACATCTAACCACATGAACAATAGCGTCAGTTTCACGGATATTTGCTAAAAACTGGTTTCCTAAGCCCTCACCCTTACTGGCTCCAGCAACAAGACCTGCAATATCAACAAACTCCATCACTGTAGGCACAACTTTTTGTGGAGTGATGAGCTTTGTAATTTGGTCCATTCTGTCATCTGGAACCTCAACGATGCCTACGTTTGGATCAATTGTGCAAAATGGGTAGTTTGCAGCCTCAGCTCCGCCAGGAGAAAGAGCGTTAAAAAGAGTACTTTTTCCAACGTTCGGTAAGCCAACGATTCCAACTTGTAATGCCATTTAATAGTCCTTTGTTAAAGCTTAAGGAAGACCTTTGCGGTTATGTAAATTTGCCGCTTTATCTACTCCATACTTTATAAAACTTTCTACCGCTTGTTCAATATCATTTAGTAAAAAGGGTATTTCTTTTTGTTCGTCTTTTGAAAAGTCACTTAAAACATATCTATCAACAGGACCGCTTGAAGGCATTCCAACACCAACTTTAAGACGTGCATAATCTTGGGATCCTAGTCTTTGAGTGATGTCTTTGATTCCATTGTGTCCACCGGCAGAGCGGTTTTGCTGAAGCCTAATAGCTCCAAAAGGCATTGCTATATCATCTTGGATAACAATTAAGTCAGTTTTAAAATCACATTTAAAAAATTGAAGACCTGGTTGAACAGATGATCCTGAAAGGTTCATGAATGTCATTGGCTTTTGTAGGATCACACTGTCTGATGCAAGTGATGTTTTAGAAAACTGGCTTTGCCATTTTTCTTTTACAATAGAGTTTGTATTTTGAATTAAGTGATCAATGGCCATAAAGCCAATGTTATGTCTTGTGAATAAGTATTTTGGACCAGGGTTTCCTAGTCCAACAATAAACTTCATATATCTTTAATTAAGATTTTGCTTCTTCAGCAGGAGCGGCAGCAGCAGCTTCTTCAGTTGGAGCAGCTTCAGCAGCAGGCTCTTCTTCAGCAGCTTTTGGCTCAGTTAAAGAGATTACAGCATATTCTGGTGCAGACATTACAGTGTATTTTGCATCAACTTTGATGTCGCCCATTTTAAGAGTGTCACCCATTGCTAAACCTGAAATATCAACAGCGATTGAAGTAGGGATTGCAGAAACAGAACATTCGATCTCGATAGTTCTTCTAATAGTTTGTAGAAGTCCGCCTTCTTTAAGAGCTTCAGGCTCACCTTGGAAGTCGAGTTCAACTTCAACTCTAACAGATTTTGTCATGTCAGGAGCATAAAGATCTACGTGAGTGATTTTGTTTCCGATAGGGTTTTTAGTGATTGTTTTGATCATCACTTGAGTTCCCTCAAGAGCATCGCCCTTTAGAGTGTAGATAGTGTTGTCATCATCATTTGTTCCGTTAAAAACAAAGAATTTGTTTGGAATGAAAAGAGGAGTAGACTCTTGTTTTGGACCGTAAACTACAGCGGGAACGAAACCCTCTTTACGACCTTTTACGTTAGCAGCTCTCATTGCGTTACGATTAGTTACTTCAATAGTGTTTTGGCTCATAATATACCTCTGGTGCTCTTATATTAAACTAAAGAGTTCTTCTATACCTTTTCTGAAGGCGCGTCAAAGACTAGCCTTCAAAGAGTGTGCTTACGGAGTCATTTCCGTGAATTCTTTTTATAGCTTCAGCCACAAGGGGTGCAACAGAAGCAATTTTGATCTTATCTAGCGTTTTAGCCTCTTCTGAGAGAGGAATTGTGTCTGTCACCCAAAGCTCTTCAATATGGCTTTCTTTGATTCTAGAAACCGCAGGACCTGAAAGTAGAGGATGAGTGATAACAGCGTAGATGTTTTTGGCTCCGTTAGCCTTAATTAAGCCACAGCCTTCAGCTAAAGTGCCTGCTGTATCAACAATATCATCTACAACAATGGCTTTTTTGCCTTCAACATCACCAATTAGATTGTAAGCTTTAGCTTCATTAGGTCCTAGACGGCGTTTATCAACGATGGCAATTGAGCAGTTTAAGCGTTTTGCAAATGCTCTTGCTCTTTCAACTCCGCCAGCATCTGGGCTAACAACTACAAATTCATCGCCTGAGCCGTGAACTTCTTTGAATTGTTTGGCCAGAGTCGGAATTGCATATAAATGATCAAATGGGCAATTTACAAAACCCTGAATCTGAGTTGAGTGAAGATCCACTGATAAAATGCGGTCGGCTCCAGCTGTTTGAAGAAGATCTGACACACATTTTGCTGAAATAGGCACTCTTGGGCGAACTTTTCTGTCCTGTCTTGCATAACCATAATATGGAACCACAGCCGTTATAGACTTAGCAGAGGCTCTTTTTAGAGCATCAAGCATAATAAAAAGCTCCATATAGCTCTCATTCACAGGTGGGCATGTACTTTGAACAACAAAAACATCACAACCTCTAATGCTTTCGTGTATCTCAACCTGGCTTTCCCCATCGGCAAAGCGATTGATCATGCAGTCTCCAAGGTTAATCCCTGCGGCTTCAGCAACTGCTTTTGCAAAGCCAGGATTCGAATTTCCTGTGATGATTTTGAGTTTTGACATACTTAAATGACTACAGAAAATAATGACTAGTGTCCACTCAGATTTTAAGGGTTTAACCGAATCATAAAAGAGGAAGAAGTGGGTATCTTTTATCTAAAAAGTGCTCTAGGAAAGCAGAGTTTTTTTGCTACTTTTGTGATTTAGAAAGCCTAAGATTAAACCTGAAGAAATGGCTCCGGGGGAAGCGATCGGTAAGCCAACTATATAAAAGAGGAATAAGGGAAGTTGAGGTATTTTACTAAGGCTACTTATCCTGTGTGTGTAAAGCTCGTTGAGCTGTAGTTCTACTACTAATAAAGAGAGTGTTAGAAAAGCAGTTATGAATGAAGATTTTAAGCCCAGGCGTATGTGTT
>JBOEFV010000055.1:0-39915 GCA_050633065.1 Bdellovibrionales bacterium | reverse complement strand
TTGTTGATTTACCACTACCTGTAGGACCGGTAACTAGTAATATCCCATAAGTTTTTTCTAAGATGCTATTGATCTCTTTTAAAGATGAATCTGAAAACCCTAATTGCTGAAGGTCTAAGATTACATTTGATCTATCCTGTAAACGCATCACAACACGCTCTCCAAAAGCTGTTGGAACAGTAGACAAACGCACATCAATATCTTTACCTGCAAGCTTTAGTGGTATTCTACCATCTTGAGGAAGTCTTTTTTCAGCAATATTTAAATTTGCCATAACCTTAATTCTTGAAGTGATTGCATTTTGTAGCTTCTTAGGCGGCTTAAAAATATCAAACAAAACACCATCAATTCTAAAACGAACCATCATGTCTTTTTCATAAGGCTCAATATGTATGTCTGAAGCTTTTTCTTTCACCGCTCTAAAAAGCAAGCTGTTCACAAGCTTAATAACCGGAGCGTCATCTTCCCCTGCTTCAAGTAAATCAATTACAGGATCTTCAAGGTCATACTCTTCACCACTTACTTCATCAAAGCCATCAAGGCCTGACGTACTCTTTTCATAAACCTTATTAATAGCCTCTTGAATGATCACGCTCGTTGCCATTATAGGCGTAACCTTTTTGTTAAAGAGTACTCGTAAGTCATCTAAAACATTAAAGTTTAAAGGGTTCGATGAGAATACAAATAGCTCTTCTTTTTCTTCTTTATAGGGAATCACGCCATTTGTCTTTGCATAATTAATAGGTATGTTGCGAACTAAATCTCCTGAAATCTCACCAAAGGGAACCTCTTCCATAAAATCAATTCCGATAAGCTCAGATAGGTTTCCAACAGCTTCATTTGCTGTTTTAAAAGTCTTCTCTCTTAAGACCTTTCCTACCGTTTCACCTGAAGCCAGTTTTGTAGAGAACACAGAGCTCAGCTCCTCTTTAGAAAAAGAGGTGCCTTTTAATAAAATCGAATCTAAAGAGGTTTTAGAAGGTGTTGCCATATATTACTCTGACTCGATTGCTGGATATTCTTTTAACTCATCAGGAGTCTCCTCATCCCAATCAGACCCTCCATCTTTCATAGGGTTAATTTTAGAAATTTCATCAATCTTAGCCCCAAAAGGATCCACACCATTCATATTCTTCTTAATAAAGCCTAAACGCTTATCAATTTCAGCATTAAGTAACGCTTTATTTTGAGCAGGGTTTCTAATGATTTTAGGCGTGATAAAAAGCATAAGATTAGACTTACTCACATCCTTTTTCTTTGATCTAAACAGCCATCCAAGTATTGGAATGTCACCTAAAAGAGGAACCTTACTCACAGTACTTGAAACTTTCTCACTCACTAAACCACCTAAAACTGCCGTGTCACCGTTTGGAACCGCAATATTAGTAATTAGTGATTTTGTATTGATGTCTGTATTTGGATCCCCTGCCTGCACAACATCTTTAACTTTTTGATCAATCTTAAGCCTTACAGCATTTGATTCAGGACTTATTGAAGGAGTTATTGTTAATGAGGTGTTCACATCAGCTCTTTGAGTAGACTGTGTTGTACCCGCAGCGTTTGCAACTTGTTGTTGACCAACAACAATCTGCTTTCCAACTTCTAAAGTAGCCTCTTCATTATCCATCGCCATAATCTTAGGAGTTGATAAAACATTCCCTACTTTATAACGCTGAATCAACTTTACAAGACCCATCACTGAATTAACAGTAGTTGTGACACCACCGATACTTAAATGCTTTTCATCTCCTGACCCAAAAGATAAAATTCCACCACTTAAAGCTGCTATTGGGTTTGTTAAAAAGTCCCCTAATCCACCACTCTCATTACCAAACATCCCTTGAACAGCAAAGCTTGTTGCAGGGTTTGTGGCACTTGTCTCTCCAGCTGTATCAATTTTTGCAATATCAATACCCACATCTCTTTGGTTATCTGATGTGATTTCCATAATGATAGTTTCAACAAAAACCTGGTCTCTTGGGATATCAATCTTAGCCAAAATACCTTTTACTTTTTTATAGTCTGGAGCACTCGCTGTAATGATTAAAGCGTTTGTATTTTTATCAGCCTTAACCGTAACTTCACTACCAAAAATCTGAGACGGCGTCTTAGGAAGAGCTGTTGTCGGAAGGACTGCCGTTTTATTGCCACTCGTACCACCTGTTTGAGCTTTTTTAGAATCATCTGCAATTCCACCTAAAGTTTTAGCCATCTCTTCAGCGTCATTATATTTAACATAATAAACATGCACGCCACCTTCTTGGTCTCCATCACGCCTAGAATCTAATGTTTTCACAAGGCTTTTAGCTTTTTCAATTCCTCCAGCATTCCCTAAAGCAATAATTGAATTTGTTCTCTCATCATCTGTGACATATGAAAGACTCACTGAACTTTTTCCTGAAGAAGTTTTATCTCTTGATCTTCTAAACCTTGGAACAGAGCTCCCACTCTTCTCACCCTTATTGATAATTTTATTAATAAGCTCCGCAATATCTTTTGCTGCAGCATACTTTATAGGGATAACTTCCATCTTTTCTTCAAACCCTGGAACATCAAGCTCTTTTATGATTCCAATTACTTTTTCAACGTTTGAACCCCAGTCAGATATAATTAAAGAGTTTGTCGGCTCATACTCTTTAATATCTCCATCTTTAGAATACAGTGATCTCAAAGATTTCACCAGCTCTGCTGCCGGTATGTACTTAAGCTTTACAATTTTAATGATCATTTGATCAGAATCTGGAAAATATGACCCCGTATAAGTCTCAACTGATTGCTTAATAGCATCTCTTGATTTGATAATTTTTAAAAACTTTCCTGATGGAACTACCGTTAAATCATTAGCCTGAAGTGCAGAAAGAAAAACTTTATAAGCCTCAGCCACAGTGATCGGCTCTTTAGAAATAATTGATATTTTACCACTCACTTTATCAGATAAGATAAATCTTTTACCCGTAAGCTCTGATATAACCTTAACAAGTTCTTTAATCTCAATACTTGGGTAATCAAAAGTATCAATCATATCCGGATAGTTTTTGTTGTTTATCTCTTCTGGGTAAGCCTCACTGAATTTAACACCTGATTTTGATTTTGGCGCTGCAGTCTCTTCACTTGAAAATCCTTTAGCTCCATTAACCTTATAAGTCTCACCCGTCTGAGCATAAGAAAAACTCAGTGGTAAACCTATAATTATCAGCGTACTAAGTATCACTTTCATTTTATCCATAAACACTCTCCCAAAAACCTTCATATAGCTAATATCTACTCAATTATGTACTCTAACTCTACAGTTCGCCCGCCACGATTAATCGTAGTTCTAATTTCATTTGCACCCTTAAGCTTTGAAAAGGCTCCCGTTGCTTGAATAGGGTTTGTGATAGGCATCCCATTTATTTCCGTAATGATGTCATTTTCTTGAACACCAAGATTTTGAAGCAGCCCTGGCTTAATTCCAAAAATTTGATAACCTAAAATCTCTCCTGTTGCAGGATCTCTAGCAAGCCTTGAGTTCGCTTGCTTAGCAAGAGATGAGATGTTTGCAAGTTGCGCGTTCACGTCAGATCTTTTCGCCGTAAACCTATTCCCATCTCTTTTGATCATATTACTTCCAGATTTTTTGGGCTTTGATCTAAATTTGTTTCTTGCAATGGGCTTTCTTGCCTCAACCTGGTCTCTAGAAATTTCAATATACTCTAATTTTCTATTCTTAAGATTTCTAATAATTACTTTCTTACGAATAACACTCACGATCTCAGCAAGACTTTCAATCTTATCCCCAACCGTGTAACTCAATGTTTTCCCAGAACCCGTAACTGTAGCCAGTGATCTAAAAGGATTTCTATGAACAGCTGTTCCTTCTAGCGTAAGTTGAAGGCCGGATAATACAGGCACCCCATCCTCTGCCTCTTCTCCTTTATTTCCACCTTCAAGAGCAGCAATCGGTTTTGGCATGTCTTTTGAGTTAAATATGTTTCTACTTACAATCCTGTCTGTAAAGCTACCTTTGTCTCCCAAATCAGAAATCTCAAAGCTGCCTGTCTGAGGCTCAAATGAACTCACCTTCACCGCCTTGTCCTTTGTAGACATTTCAACTAAAAACTTTGGCTTTACAAATTTCAACAAGACTAAGTCTGAAATAACATAAGCAACATAAAGCAAAAACAAATATATCAAAATACTTTTTAACAAGTTTTTTGCTCTTTCGTTTTCTGAATGATTACCGTTCATGCCGCCCCACTAAAAAGATTCAAATATATCCTACAATAGTTTCTCTCTTTGTGGGACAACCTGCAAGCAAATCGTCTAGGCGATTCCTCTTGAAAATCGGAAAGCTCAGATTGGAACCAGATTAAAAAAACCTTAAATCAAATACGGCAAATCAATGTCTAATGATTCTGAAAACAAAACAGGCTTTAACAAGTCTGATGGCAACTCTCCAGTATCTTGCATAAGATATAAATCACCCTTAAAGCCACTCACAAAAAGGGATTCCGGAGGAGCTGCTTTTAAATCCCCTTTGTAAAAGGGGTATAAAAACACAGGCCTTTCTTTTTTAGTAACAAGTTTTGTTTGCTTTATCCACCAACAAATTAATGAGTAAAAAATATCATGGTTGTTAAAATACATGTGGGTAAAAAAAATGACAGACTGAGGGGTCTCCTCAGAAACCGGTCGAAGGTCTGTAATCCAAGATGCAGACCTTAAGTAGCCTTGTAAAACATTAAACGTCGGCTCTAAAAGGTCATTAAATTTAAATTTTATGTCTGCATGGCTGTTCATATTGATAGCACCTAAGGAGCCCACAATTTCACCATTGCCATCAAAAGCTAAAGCCAAATCTTCAGGTGAAAAATTTTTTACACTTTTAAACTCCTGCAGCACTTCCCCTTCTCTTAAATGCCTTGATAACGGCGCATACTTTGACGCTTGCTTTATATAACCACTTAACTTTTCAAGGTCCGATTCTTTTGCACGCCTTATTTCAATGTGCTCAAGAGGCTTTTCAGGAAAAAACTTCTGCCCCTGTACAATTTGAACCTCTACACCTCTTAAGTGACTAAATCTTATCTGATCATCCCTCTTCTTTCGAGGCCTAATAAAAAAATTAAATAACCCCCGCTCTCTTCTTGAAAGAAAAAATAACGAATGATCACAAACCAAATCTTTTTTTAACTTAAGGATCTCAGGCAGTAGCTTTTCTGACCAGCCCACTAAGGCCTCTCTCGTGTTCGCCGTTCTCACGTTCGCAACAAAAAGAACTTTAACTGTACCCTGATCTTTTTGGTAAAGCTCTCTGGTAAAGGCTGTAAAACGAGCACACACCTTTCCATCACTTCCAACAACAAACCTTTCTTGAACGTCTTTTCCAAACTGACTATAATAAGCTCTAGCCCCACCTTTATAAGAAAGATTCATAAATGAACCACTTAAGCTTGCACCTAAATCCTCATACTGCTCATCAACTAAAGATGTCTCTAGTTTAGTTTCATGCTTTAACTTTTCCAAATAGGCTCCTCAATTCCTTGAGTTTGGTTTATCCATCTAGAAAAAACAAAGAATAAATCAGAAAGTCTATTTAAATAAATAACAACAGGGTCAATACTTAAATTTAAATCTATACCCACAACAAGCCTCTCAGCTTTACGAGCCAAAACCCTGCACTGGTGAGCTCTACAAGCCGAATCAGCACCACCTGGTAAAATAAAATTTTTAAGAGGTGATAGCTGTTTATCCAAAAGGTCCATATACTCTTCTTGAGATGAGACCCAGCTTGAAACGTTAATGATGTATTTTTCATCACTACACTCTGAAGCCAGATAGCTGCCCACTGAAAAAATTTGGCTTTGCAGGTTTTCTAAAAACTCAAGAGGCTTACTATAGTCAACCGCTTCAACAGTTCTTAAGCTAGAAATCAGCCCCCCAACAGAGGTGTTTAATTCATCAAGCGCTCCAAAAGACTCGATTAGTTTATGTGCTTTTGAAACGCGCTTTCCTGAAAACAAGCTCGTTTCACCCTTGTCCCCTGTTTTAGTATAAATCTTCATAGGAGAATACTAACTTATAAAATATGAGTCATAAACTAGTATTTTAAAATCAAAAGAAAGCATGTTAGGCTCGCTACATGACTGAATCAGATCTGCCACTATTTATTTCATGCCCGCACTCAGGCGAGAAAATCCCTCTTGAAGCAAACTGGCTTCAAGGCATTGACCCTATAACACTTCTTAGGGATGTGGACCGCTTTGTCGATGCTTTTTACAGGCCTCTTGCTCGAAAAGCAGGCCTGCCTTTTATCTACACTCCATGGTCCAGGTATGCCATTGATTTAAACAGACTTGTTATCGATGTTGATGAAGACAGTGTTCAAAACTCAAAGAACCCTTCTGGCACATTTTCAAGTGGTCTTCACTGGGTAAAAACAAGTATCGATGAAGTGCTTATGGAAAAGCCAATCTCTAAAGAGCTTCACGAAATATTAGTGCAATCTTACTATGAACCTTTTCACAACTCTATAAAAGCACACTTTGAACACTTCAAACTTCAAGGTCATAAAAGGATTTTTCATATCGATGTACACAGCATGCCTTCTCAAGGAACATCTATACATCGAGACCCTGGAGAGACTCGGGCTGAAATTGTAATTAGTGATCAAGATGGAAAAAGTTGTGATCCAAAGTTTAAAGACCTTGTTGTCAGCTCTTATGAAAAAGCCGGCTTTATCGTTAAAACCAACTGGCCTTATAAAGGTGGACGCATCACTCAAACTTACGGAAATCCTTTTAAAGGAAGACACACCATTCAAGTAGAAATGAATAGATCAATTTACATGAATGAAGAGACTAAAGAGCTTAAAACTGAAGACTTTCCGGAGATTTCTAAAAAAATTGAAACGGCTTTAAATTTTATATATGAAGGCTTAAAGTCCCATGTTGTCTTATTAAGCTAGTTTCAACTCTTTAATAAGACTAGATGAAAATTTATCTTAACATCTCCGCACATTACCCTCTACAATGATGTGTGGTTAAGGAAAAAGGCTTTTCTCTTATTGAAGTTTTGATTGTGCTTGGTATTCTAGGCACTCTTACAATATTTGCAGCCACTAGACCAAAGAACCCACAAAAAGAGTACAACCGCTTTTTTAGGCGCTTTTCTCTTATGTCTAAAAAAATTCGAAACCAGGCTCTTCTTGAAAACGCCACCTACAGAGTAGTTTTTTTACTAAATGATGACGAAGAACCTAAAATTTGGGTTGAAAAATCCAACAAGAAAGTTCTTTTAGGAGACGAGAAAGAAACTCGCGAAAAGTTTAAAGAGATTCTCGACAACGTACAAAAAAAGAAAACCTCTAAGAACGCTAAGGCTAAATCTGACCCTGATGGCTTTAAAAAAGCCAGTCGCTTTAACTTTCAGAAGCTAAAAAAACCTAGATCTTTAAGAATAAAACAAATAGAAGTTTCTGGAATAGATTACCCTATAGAAGACGGCTTAGTTTTCTATCATTACTTCCCTCATGGTTTAGTTGAAGAAACTGCCATACAGTTCACTAACACCGCAGGAACATACAAAAGCACAACAGTTTCTGACAGCATAAGTGGCGAAGTTTTTAAGATCAGTGGTCACAAAAGTTTAAAAAGGCTTCAAGAGCGATGAAGGATCAAAAAGGCTTTACACTATTAGAAGTTGTAATCGCTTTGTCGATACTCGCCTCCATCATGATTGTTTTAACATCAAGCTGGAAAGGAAACTTCAGAAGAGTTAAAAAAGCTGAGATCAAAACTCAAGCCGTTCACCTTTTAGAAAAAAAGATTACTGAAATTGAAGTGATGTATAAAGATGACATCAAAAATCTTCCTGAAGACTTGCAAAAAGGGACCTTTAAAGAAGAAGCCTTGTCAAAATTTTCATGGGAATGGGAAACTGCTGAGTTTCAAATGCCTGACATTGCAAGGCTCTTTGTTCAAGATGAAGGGATTGTTGATGAGATGAGTCTTAAGGTGATCACTCAAATGAAGAAATACCTTGAAGAATCGATTCGTGAAGTAAAAGTCACCTTAATTTACAAAGCATCTCCAAAAGCACAAGAGCAACGTTTTTCTATAGCAACAATTCTTGTAGATTATGACACTCCTTTAAGTTTAGGAATTGGGGGCTCATGATTAATAACGAAAAAGGCCTCACTTTATTAGAACTTCTTATTGCTATTACTTTAATGTCTGTTTTAAGTATCACAACTACACAGATGATTCGAAAGTCCACTGTACAAACTAAAAAAATCACATCCGGCATTGATAACATCAGCCAATTAAGGGCCGCCATGAACATCGTCAAAAAAGATGTTGCAAAAGCTATTAACTACCGTGACTTAAACCTCTTTTTATACAGCGAAGCTCAAGAAGAAAGAGCTAAAAGATATGATGCCAGGGTAAAAAAATGGGTTGAGGACTACAACAAAAAGAAAAAACCTAACACCAAAGTAACATTCGAGACATTAAATGAAACACAAAAAGAAAGCATGCTGAAAGATTTAGGCCCTCGCCCCAAGCCTGTTGCTAAAATCGTTGAAAAAATCTACACGCACTTTGTTGCTGACAGCAACAAGCTTTATTTTACCTCTACTTCAGGCGTTCGCTTTAGATCAGCAGATAAAGTTTCAGATTTAGTTGAAGTGGGCTATTTTTTAAGAACTTGCAAGAGCCGGAAATATAAAGACTATGAGTCAAAATGCCTTTGGAGGTCTGTCTCATACAACCTCGATGAAGATGTTACACAAGGTGGAACAGAGTCTGTACTTATTGAAAACGTTGAAAATGCTGAATTTAAGTACCTTAGTTTTCAAACTGAAGACATCTCTAAAGAAACTGCTGACTGGGTTGAGTCTTGGGACAGCAGAACGCAAGGAGACAAACGAACAGGGGGAAATTTTCCTGCCGCCATCTCACTCTCTTTAGAGATAAAAATCCCTGATAAAAAAGATCCCGACAAATCAAAGGCTGAACGCTTAACAGGATTTTTTCAGACTGATTTTGTCAACAACCAACCATTTGAAAAGATAAAAGCTTCGCAAACCTCAACCGCTACCAGCAACGTAAATAAACTTTAAGGAACAAAACCTGATGCAAGAAAACTTTCAAATACTTGAGAAAAGAAAAAATGAAAAAGGAGCCGCTCTTATGATGGCCCTTTTCTTTTTTACTATTGCAAGTTTTATTGTTACACAGCTTTCCACTGAAACACTTACTGAATCTGTGCTCGCAAGCCGAGAAATGAGAAAGTTAAAATCTAAATATTCTGCAAAGGCCGGCCTTGAGATGGCGCTCCTTAGAATCAAAGCCTTTCAACACGCAAAAGCTGCTGTAAGCAAAGCCGCCGGGAATCAAAACGTCAACTTTGATCAACAGCTAGCAATGATCTGGCAGTTTCCACTTCCCTGGCCGATCGAACTTGGTGAAGATGCAGGCCTCATCTCTAAAGATGATAATGAAAAAGTCCTTAAGAAATCTCTTATCAGCAACATCACTTTCTTTCACGACATTCAAGATGCAGGACAAAGGCTTGATCTTAACAGCCTTGGGTCTCCAGTGGAGCGCATCTCAGAAAAAACTCTAGAGTCACTTTTAAGAACTTTTGAACAGCTGCTTACAACAGACAGCGCTCTTTCAAAAGAGCACTCTATAGACTCTATTACAGAGATCTTAAACAATGTTGCTGACTGGATTGACCGTGATGAGGAGTCTCGAAATGGAGGCGATGAATCCGGCTACTACAGCTTTGCAGAACAACGAGGCTACCCTAGAAACTCTTCTTTAATGACCATGTCAGAGCTTATGCTTGTTGATAAGATGGATGATCTAATTTTTAATCACCTTAAAAAAATCGGAACTATTCACGGCACTTTTGGGATTAATGTGAACACTGCGGAAAAAGATGCTCTTATGAGTATTGATTCTCAGTTTACAGAACAGGTCACTGCTGATTTTTTAGAAAGAAGAACTGAGATTCAAGCCCAGGGCGGAAACTTAGATGAAGCAAGTTTTGACAATCTCTTAAGCGAGTTAGGCTTTTCTGATGTTGCCGATATTCATGCAAACGGAATACCTATACTCTACTCCCCACTCTCCACTTTCCTAGTCACTTCAAGTGGTACAACCGGAAACATTACGACTACAATTACAGCTTCTGTTATGGACGCTAATGTTTTAAAAGAAATTTTTATTGAGCAACTTGATAAAGGGGCGGCTTTAGACGATGCAAACAATGAAAGCACACCTTCCACAAGTGACCCTAATGGTCCAAACCAGGGAACTCAAGAGCAAACAACTAAAAAAGATTCCCCGCCCCCAAAAGGAAGGCCTTTAATTATTCAATTGAGTGTTGATTAAACCACCCTTACAGGTCTAGACTTTTGGCTTGATGTCTATTTTCTCTCAAACTCCTTTTAAAAATCATATAGGGTTAGTATATGCGTATTAACATCCGGTCTTATTCAACTTTATCTGAAGCCTTGGCCGACCAAGCAAACCTAGAAGCCAAGGGTGTTAAGTCTTTGGTAGAAAATGCACATGATATACACCCTACTCTTATAGGCGAAGTCTTCTTAAGCGTTGAAAAAGAAGATGCTGTAAAAGCCATAAGAATTCTAAACGACAGCTTGTTTTAACACCTAGTTTTCGGGACGCCAGAACCAAATCAGTGGACTTTTACTCCTAAATTTAAGAAGATACTTACAGAGGGGATTTCGCTTTGAAAACTGTTGGTATAGACATTGGATCCTATAGTGTTAAAATAGCTGAACTTGAAAATTCAGGTTCAACTATTCACATCGAAAACTTATATGAATATCCACTGTCTCAAAAACCTGGCGTTGATAAGCAACTTGACCTAATCACAACTCTAAAAGAAATTCTTGCTCCTTACGACAGAGAGCAGACAACTTTTGTTCTAGGCCTTCCTCAAGATAAGATCAGTACACGAAGCCTTTTCTTCCCTTTTAAAGAGAAGTTTAAAATATTAAAAAGCCTTCCTTTTGAGCTTGAAGACCTCATTCCTTTTTCTTCTTATGACGCTATCTTTGAAGGGAAAATAGTTAAATCACTTCCTAATGGCTCAGAGGTTTTAGCCGTTGCAGCTCCAAAAGAGCTCATCAACGCATGCCTAGATCTTTCTTCTGATATCCAAATTGATCCTCAAATCATCTCACTTGAAGGCTTTGCTTTAAACAATATTTTTGAAGATGTTTTAGCAGCCCCTACTGAAGGAAATCTTGAATCAGATTGGGATGGAGAAGAAGACTTAGAAGAGCCTGTCAAAAACGTCATTCCTGAAAGCACTACTTTAGAAAATGGTGAAGCTATTTTAGACCTTGGTCACTCCTCTTCTATCTTAATTATTCGAAGTGGTGGAAGCCTTGCTAATATTAGGCGTATAAACTGGGGAGCTTTAAATCTTGCAAAGGCACTTGCTAAACATAAAAACATTCAAGAAACAGAGGCTTTAAAAACAATTAAAGCTTCTAAGGGAATCTTTTTAAATAACAATAACGCTTCTGAAAGTGATTTAGAAATTTCAAAAATCCTTTCAGATGAGGTTTCAAAACTTGGAAGAATTTTAAAGCTTACTATCTTAGAGGTTAAAGGTGTAAACTCTATTGATGTTAAGGGCATTGGACTTATCGGTGGGCTGGCTTCATTAGGAAACATAGGCCCTAAACTAACTGAATCAACGCTTATTGCCTGTAATAAAATTTCAAAAATAAAGAACCACCCCGAAATCGACATTAAAGAAAACTCAAAAAATGAGCTTTCTATGGGTGTTGCTATTGGCTTAGCTCTTGAAGCTTACCGAAGACCTAAAAACCCTGCTATTAACTTTAGAAAAGATGAGTTTGCAAAAGAGAATTCTTCTTTTAAAAAGTTCTGGGGCTCTTGGGGATTTTATATAAATTTAGCCGCCGCTTCTATAGCCATCTTCTTTGTCTATTCTTTTTTGAGAAACTCAATATCCGAAGATCTCACACTTCAAGCCCGTAGGAACATGAAGTCTGCAGCATCAAGCGTTTTTCAAATGAAAAAACAAAATGTTTCAGAGCAAAAACTTAGTAAGATCTTTAATGACTTAGAAAAACGAGAACTTACAAAAACCAAAATTATTGAGAAAACGCAAAAACTTGCCAATGCTCCTCTTACAACTTTAAGAAAAATTTCTGAAAAAGCGTCTTCAAGATCAAGGTTTCCTATTGACATTGCTACACTTAAAATTAACAGCAACCTTATTGAAATTAAAGGCGCTACAAAGGCAAAAAGTGAGCTTACCTCATTTACTCGAAAGTTAAAAACTTTAGCCGCAGGTAAAGTCAACAAGAAGGAACGTGTCGACTCTAACGGAATCACAAACTTCACAATAAGCTTTAAACCGAAGAAAGGCTTTTAACACCATGCTTTTTGAAGACCAGCTAGAACAATTAAATGAATACACACAGTCTCTTATTTCAAGAGTTGAAGAAAATTCTACTTTTAACTCACTACGTGATAAGTACAGCTCTCTCTCTCCCCTTCTACAAAAAGTTCTTTTAGGAGCCGGTCTTTTTCTTATCGTTTTCTTAACCCTTGCAGGCCCAATAGCAAACTACAAAGCTTCTATTGAAAACATGACTTCTTTTGAAAAGCGACAAGAAATCACTCAACAGGTCATAGCTTTTCAAAAAAAATCAAAATCTCTTTCTCAAAAACCTCGCGAGTTCAAATTAAGGGACATTAAGTCAGAGGTTGATAGAATGTCAGGAGCTTACTCTATAAATTTCTTATCAGATCAAGTTTCTGTACTCTCTGATCAGCCTAGTAAGAAATTAGTTCTTGGAGCTGAACAAAGTAACTTTAAGGTTAAGACCACAAAAGCAAACATCAGCCAGTTTACAGCTCTTACCTATAGCTTGCAAAAATTAAACAAATCCCTTCTTGTTGAAGCTTTGGAGTTAAAAGCCAATAGAGAAAATTCTTTATATTTTGACGGCTCTATTAAAGTGGCCAATCTTTTTGTAAAATCCACTTCAGACATTCTTCCTAAACCTGAAGTTACTAAAAAGCCTAAGTCCAGAAAAAGAAGAGGCCGGTAAATGGAAACTTCAGATCTTCTTAACCTTATCACTTCACCCTTTAAGTCTTTGTTTTTATACCACAAAAAAAAGCTAGCTTTTTTTCTTTTTGCAGTTCTGCTTTTTTTGCTCGCACTTTTTCCCTATTCTGATCTAACTTCTTTTTCAAAAGAAAAGATAAATCAAACAATGAAGTCTTCTGGAGGGTCCGTTGATTATAGTAAGATTAATTTAAATCTACTTCCCTTTGGAATAAAGACCACTGACTTTGAGTTTTTATCACGAAGCTTAAAAAAGCCACTTAAAGTTCAAAGCATAACCCTTCGACCAAACATTCTTTCACTGTTTAAACTTCAACCAGGCGGAACAGCGGTCCTAAACGGACTTTTTTCTGGCTCTGCTGACTTTAGCTTTGCTTTAAATGGTAAAACTGAAGAAAAAACTCAAAAATTTAACCTGTCTTCAGATTTAAGAAACATTTCTATTGCCGATCTTATTTCTTTTCAAAACCTACCCTATAAATTAACAGGGAGCCTTAACGGGGATCTTTTTGCAGAAGGAGAGGACAGCTTTCGAGTTCAACCTAAGGGTGAATTTAAATTTAACATGCGTAAAGTCGTTATACCTTCAACTATTAGTATACCAAATGTAGGGGACATTCCTTTACCCAAAAAAGTTACATGGCAAAACTCCAATCTTTTTGGAAAAATTGAAAAAGGGAAAGTGACTATTACAGAAGGCACTCTAGGGACAAAGTCAGCACCTATTAATGGACGCTATAAAGGGTTTATTAAATGCTCTCTTAACAAATCTGGAACAAAGGTTTCACAAAGCTGCACAGATTACGATATTCGCGTAGAACTTGAGCTCAACGCAGAATTTCAAAAAAAACTAGCTGCAGATCTTAAACCACTCATTAACCCAAGAAATGTTAATATTGTTTCTCTGCCTCAAGGAGGAGCAAAGTATCTCTTCAGTGTTCAAGGAAACGCCTCTCAACGCTTTAGAGCACCCAGATTTTCCAGTATAAACGTATTTGAATAACTTTTAAGCAAAAATTTATGTTCGCCTAATTACCGGGCGCATCCGTCTTAGAGCACAAGAACTTGCAAATAAAACTAAGTTTAGTGATGCTACCAACTTGCAGTACGCCACTGTAACACAATAACAAAATGGCTATAAAGCCTAGTATAAAGGAGAATAAGTATGTCTGGTGTTAATAAAGTAATAATTCTTGGTAGATTAGGTTCAGACCCTGAAACAAAAAATATCAGTTCTGGAAACACTGTTTGCACGTTCAGTCTTGCAACAAGTGAAGCTTGGAAAGACAGAGAAGGACAAAAGCAAGAGCGCACTGAATGGCACAGAGTTGTTGTTTGGGGGAAGCTTGCTGAGATCTGTGGTAAATACCTTGCAAAAGGCCGCCAAGCATTTGTTGAAGGAAGACTTCAAACTCGCTCTTGGGAAGATCAACAGGGCAACAAAAAATACACTACTGAAATAGTAGCTTCAAATGTTCAGTTCATTGGTGGAAGTGCACAAGCTTCTAACTCTACAGGTTTTGATAAGCCTTCTTCAAATGACAATCCGTTTGCTGATTTTGCTCCTGAGCCAGATTTTAATTCGTCTAACGAAGAAATCCCGTTCTAATAACAAATTCACATAAACTAGACTGCTTTAAACAGTCTAGTTTCAATCAAAAAAACAAGACCACCTAGAGCATAAAACGTTATAATAAACGTGCTTACATAGGAGGTCTTTTTTTATGCGCCATATCTCATTCTTACTACTTACGTTTATCCTAGCGTTCTCCACACTGTCTTTTTCTGCACAAGTCACAAGAGTTAAAGGAAAAGCTATACTAATCGATACCACAGGTGATGACATCCAAATGGGTAAAACATATTACCTTATCTCAAACGGAAAGAAAAAAGGCATTATTAAAGTTATGAAGCTTAGGCCTGGACAAGCCCTTGCAAAGCTTCTTAAAGGAAAAGCTTTAAGCGGCTGGACACTAAGAGATCGAACTGCTCCAAATCTAGTTGCTAAAGAAAGTGCTCCTGAGCCCACTCTACAACCAGTAAGAAGACGCAATAAGAAAAAGCGCACCTCTTATTCAAAGAATAAAGGTAAGCTTTCTATAGGCCTTGCTTTTGGCTACAACAGCAACTCTTCAGATGTTAAATTCGTTGGAAACACCCCTAGGTCTGACTCTTACACCGGAACAAGCAGCTCCTATGAACTTCTTGCTGACTATCAACTTCACAAAAAGTTTTACTTAAGAGGGTCTTTAGGGATGCAAAACTTTAACACTGAAGACTCTACAAATACCCTCTGCGGTAACGGTGGAAATGAAGTTTGTAGAGTTGATTTAGGGTATCTTAATTTCGATATTTGGCTTCGCTACTACTTAAACGAAGGAAAATATAGATTCTGGGGAGGAGCTGGCTTAGGAATTTTATTAAGCCCTAGCTACAACAGCACCACCGCTTTAAACGAGAAGGATCTTGCAACCACAACTATTATGCAAGCCGGTGCAGGGGCCGACCTATCTATCTCAGATAAACTTTATGTTCCTCTATGGGCTGAATATGGAATCTACCCTTCTTCTGACACAGTTTCTATGAGCGCTGTAAGTTTTTACCTAGGTTTGGCATATCGCCTATAAAACCAGGGGGTAAGTCCCTCTGGCATCTATATTGCTCCCCTTCAGGTGATGAAAACGCCACACTACCTGAAAACAGTCTCTACTCTAATTTGCTTACTCCTCTTAGCAGGTTGTGCCGAAAATCGGCCCTCATCTACTGAGATAAGCCCAAAATTGGCACCTAAAGTTGAAATTAATGATGATGGCGAAACTGTTGTTGAACTTTTACCTATTGCCCCTGCCCCTACAGAAGACCCTGTTGTACAGCGTCTTGAAGAAGAAATCAGACAAGCTCGAGCTGCAAGATCTGAAGCTAAACTAGAAGAGTTAGAAGATGAGAAAATTTCATTCTCAAATCCTAAGGTGACCTTTAAACATGATGGTACAAAAGAGGTTTCATTAGATGTAACTTACCAAGATAATATCGAAAGTATTGTTTTTGTGAGCCCTGAGGGTCATGGAAAACACTTTATGTTTTTGAAGTCTTCAGGCTTTTCAAAAAGAAACGTTACTCTACAGGGTATGTGCTTAGATGATGAAAACATTTGTAACGAACTTGTTCTTCAGGTTGCATATTATGTTGATAGTCTAAAAGTCACAGAACAGTTTACTGTGAGTAAACCAGCACCTGTAGTTGAAGTAGAAGAAATTGAAGAGGAAATAGAAGAAGTCGATGAGATTGACTCTGCATTAGACGAAGAACCTTTAGATAAAGCGCCTGAGATAGAGTTTACAGAACCTGTTTTAGAGACGCCTAGTGAAGAAACTTCTTTAGATGTTACCACTCCACAAATAGACCAACATATTCACTTTACTGACGATCCAAAACTTGAAGTGCCTCCTGCTGATACCCCACCTAATATAGACACCACTCCTCCCCCAGCACCGGCTGCACCAATCAGCCGTAAAGAGCCTTCTACCACTCCTCCTTCTGTTATGTCTGAGGCCCCACAAGCACTGACTCCCCCTACTGATGAAGACAGAAGTCTTAATGTTCCTGCGCCGTTTTTAGACCCTCCTGTTCTAAGACAGGCTCCTCCTACTTTAAGCCTTCCCCCTTTAGATAGCCTACCTGCAGTAGGCGACACTCCACCAGGTAAAACCCAAACGGTTGACCCTGGATCTCCGTCACTTGAAGTAATGACTAAAGCCCCTGTAATAGGCGACAGCCCTACTGAAGGAGACGAAATCTCCTTAACTGTGCCCGCTCTAGATTCAGCTCCTGAAACCAGGTCTCCCCCAACTTTAGACGTTGATAATATCCCTAGTGATGCACCCCCTGATACACCTACTGACGCTCCAACAAAAGAAGCCACTGAAGACTTAGTTTTCACAGCAGCAGATGAACCTGATACCGGGTCAGCATTAGCACCTAAAAATTCACCAAGACCTCAACCACGCCCAGATAATCTTGGGGCTGTCGAAGGAGATGAGGATGTTGCTATTGATGGCGACAGTATCAATGTTGGAGCAGGAAGATTTGTTCTGCCAAATATTGATGGCAGTACTGCCACAGATGGTTTTGATGTTGCCTCCGCTGAAGATTATTCTTTAAGCCTTGATGCCACCTCAAATGATGCCTTGCTTACAGAGATTCAAACTACCGAGTTTCACCAATCTGAAAGGTTTTATTCTAGATACGGCGGCAGAAGCGGTAAAATCGTAAATGCCACACAGCTTGATTCACGTATACCAGGAGCAAAGATGCATCCAGGAAGAAGAAATAATCACTACGCTTCAGGCCTTTTAACAAAAACCCTTCAATACGTTTTTGAAGAGTTTCATAGGAGACACCCTGATGTTCCTGCTTGTGTTAAGGATTTATCAAAAGAGCGCGGTGGACAATTAAGTCGTCATAGTAGTCACCAAAACGGCCTCGACGCTGATATTTCTTTTCCTAGCGCAACAAGTAAGTGTGATGGAAATTACTTTATAAACTGGAAAATTTTAGACGGACCTGATGATACATTTAGACAGAAGAACTGGGAGTTTTTAAATATTCTTATAAACACTGAACGAGTTAACACTATATTTATAGATAGTGAACTTGTACACGCTCTTTGTACGCATGCAAAAAAGCCTTCGACAGGATCAACAAAAGCTCAAAGAAATAAAATATTCAATAAGCTACGTCACGAGCCCGGTCATGCAAATCACTACCACGTTAGAATGGTTTGCAATTCTCAAAATGTTGGGTGTATCACACAGCCACTACCCGGCAACATTACAAGGTGCGACTAGATTCTTTTTACTTCAATAATATCATTAAGCTTTCTCAGATCTGCAATAAGCACTTGCAGCTGAGAGGAGTCTTTTACAAGAGCATCAAAGTAGGCAATCACTTTCCTATCTCTTGTCGCCTTAATTTGAGCATTTTGAAGATCAATCCCTTTTGATGCAAAGATCTCAGTCATTTTAATTAATAAACCTCTATTATCAGAAGCAAGAACATAAAGCTTAACAAGCCTTGCAGCTCCATCTTGCGTTTTACCCCACTGAACATCTACTTCTCTTTGCGGATCTAGCTCAAATGACTTTGGACAGTCAGCACGATGAACTGTAATCCCCCGCCCTCTTGAAATAAAGCCTGTGATGTCATCTCCTGGAATGGGATGGCAGCATTTAGCAAAGTACACAAGCACATCACTCATTCCATCAACCATCACTAAAGAGCTTTTCTTGTTTTTGCCTAAAACATTTTTAACTGTTTTAGAAATAAAGCCCTCTTCTGGCAGCTCTTTAGGGGCTTCATCTTTTGGAAAGAGTTTTTCAATCACCTGGTTTGGATATATTTTTCCATACCCTAAAAGGATATTAAGCTCATCAAGCGTACCTGCACCAAATTCTTTTAAAGCCTCTTCAAAAGCTGTCGTGTTTTTCTTAAAGTATGTAACAGGGTTTAAACCAATTTTTCTAAAAGCTTTTTCTAAGATGCCGCGTCCAATTTCTAAAGCTCGTTTTCTTTGTTCTTCTTTAATGTAGTGGCGGATTTTATTACGTGCTTTTGTTGTCACACAATAATTTAACCAATCTTTTGAAGGAGTTTGTGTTTTTGATGTGATGATCTCAATGTAGTCACCATTTTTAAGCTGATACTTTAAAGGAACAAGCTTTCCATTCACCCTTGCCCCTGTACACCTCATTCCAACATCTGTGTGAACAGAGTAGGCAAAATCAATTGGAGTTGCCCCGTCAGGAAACTCTCTCACATCTCCTTTTGGAGTGAAGACGTAAATCTCTGTATCAAATAAATTTGTTTTAACACTTTCTAAAAATTCACCAGAGTCTTCCACCTGCTGGTGCATTGAAACCAAGTCTCTTAACCAGTTGAACTTTTCAATAACCTCTTCATCAGCACCACCTTGTTTATAACTCCAATGGGCCGCAATCCCCTGCTCTGCAACAAGGTGCATCTCTTCAGTTCTAATTTGAACTTCGACTCTATCTCCACCAGGTCCAATCACTGTAGTGTGAAGACTTTGGTAGTTGTTGTTCTTTGGCATTGCAATAAAGTCTTTAAATCTTCCCGGAACAGGCTTCCAGTGTAAATGAACCAAGCCAAGAATCTCATAACACTCAGGAATACTTGAAACCACAACTCTAAAAGCCAGAACATCATAAATCTGTTCATACTCTAAACCTGTAAGCATTTTTTTATGAATTGAGTAAAGGTGCTTAGGCCTTCCTTGAATCTCAAACTTGTTCTTAAATGATGCTGAGATCTTCTTACTTAAAAGCCTTCTAAAATCTTCAATAAATTTTTCACGTTCTTTTTTCTTCTTTTGAACTTTTTGAACCAAAGAGTAAAAAGCCTCTGGGTTTGAATACCTAAAAGAAAGGTCCTCTAGTTCTATCTTTAACCAGTTGATACCCAGTCTACTTGCAAGAGGAGCATAAATATCAAGGGTTTCTGTTGCAATTTTTTCCTGCTTTACAGGCTTCATATGCTTTAAAGTCCTCATGTTATGAAGACGGTCACAAAGCTTTACAAGAACAACTCGAACATCACGCCCCATTGAAACGATCATCTTTCTGATGTTCTCACCTTGTTTCTCATGAGTGTTCTTAAAGTTCATTTGAGAGATTTTAGTCACTCCATCAACTAAGAATGCCACTTGCTCACCAAATTTTTCTTGAATATCTGAAAGCTCTACTTCTGTGTCCTCTACAGTGTCATGTAAGAGCCCTGTAGCCACTGAAGGAAAATCTAGCTGTACTTGTGCAATAATACCTGCAACTGCCAAAGGGTGGCTTATATAAGGCTCACCGCTTCTTCTGATTTGCCCCTCATGTGCTTTTTTTGAGAATTCATATACTTCAAAAAGCTTTTCAGCTTCTTCAGAGGGAAGATACTTCTTCGTAAGCTCAACCAATTCTTCAATTGTTGTAACTTCTAACTCAGATTGATGTACGTCTTCAGACAAACTTTCTCACTCACCAGAACCATATGCTCTACTTAAATACTTAAATACACTTGCAATAATAGGTAATAGATCGGCTTTTAACCTAATTCATTACACTGCTAAAAAGTCTAGGTGAATTACTCTGACTACGGCTTACGATTTAGAAAGGGCTGTCTCAACCTGTGCTTGTCCAGGCTCAGTCCACAAGCTTTTGTCAAAGTCTACTTTTCCAGCCGCTACTTCTCTTAACGCTGAAACTACAAATTTATTGTTTTTTACAGGCACAGTTGGAACAGAACCTTTTAAAATTTGCTTAGATCTCTTAGAAACTAGCAAAACTAGGCTAAATCTATTATCTACTTTTTCTAAACAATCTTCTACGGTTACACGAGCCATGAGCTATCCTCCAACGAAACTCTTTTTCTACGCACTTTTTAGGTAAAGTTCAACTTTTTTTCTAAATTCTTGAAAAGCTTGAGAAAAATCGTCATTTATTACGATTTCATCGGCATTTTTGGCCCAGGCCATCTCTTTTTTTGCACTTTCCATACGCACTTCATAGTCCGGGGGGAGTTTCCCGTCTCCTCTCTTTAAAAGCCTGCTCTTCAGCGTCTCAAGGCTTGGAGGCTGGATAAAGACTACTAAAGCCTCTGGAAACTTATTTTTAAAGGTTTCAGCGCCCTGAATGTCTACATCCATAATCACTGAAAACCCTGCTTGCCAAAATTCACGAATTTGCCTGTGAGATGTTCCATAAAATGAGGAGTGAACCTTAGCCCACTCTACAAAGAAATTATCTTCCATTTTACTTTTGAAATCTTCTTCTTTTAAGAAGAAATATGGCTCACCCTCTGATTCACCATCACGCATTCCACGTGTTGTATAAGTTATCGTGTCCTTAATTAAAAGTTCTGGATACTTAAGTATTTCATCTATGAATGTTGATTTGCCAGCTCCACTAGGGGCCACCACGATAATCATTTTTCCCATTACTGTATATTCTGTACCTGTTGTCTTAATTTCTCAACGTATGATTTAAGATTAACCGAAAGTCGAGTCAACTCTGCGTTCTTAGATTTAGAAGCAATAGTGTTTGCTTCTCTTGCAAGCTCCTGACAAAAGAAGTCCAACTTCTTCCCTATTAAATCACTTTTATCAGACAGAATCTTAACAAACTCTTTTATATGAATTTCAATACGATTAATTTCTTCAGTGATGTCACTCTTCTCTAGTAAAAGTGCAACTTCAGCCTCTAACCTTTTTGGATCAGCCTCAACCTTAAGCTTTGCAAATTTATCAGCCCACTCTTTTGCAATAAGAACCTTATGCTTTTTAACAAAGCTCTTAACCGCTAAAAGCTCAACCTTAACAAAAGACAGGTCTTTTAAAAGAATTGCCTTAAGCTCTTTTCCCTCAATAGATCTTCTCTTTTTTAAAACCTTTAAAGCCTTTTCAACAGTTGCCATTAACAAGGCTTTTTCTGAAGAGGTCAGACTCTCTTTAAACTCCCCTCCTGCTTTTTTAAGAACTTTTCCCATTGTAAGATCATCTTGAACTCCTAAAAGTTTGGCATTGGCTTTATATTCATTGATCCATTTTTTTAAGCTCTTTATCGGAAGGTCTAAACTTTCTTTTTTGCAAAAAATACTAATATCGATAGTTCCGCGTACAAATTGTTCTTTAACTTTCTTTCTCACTTCTTCTTCTAAAAAGGTTAAGTCAGATGGAAGCCCTACTTTTACCTCTAAAAATCTTGCATTTAGTGAGCGCATCTGAACATTTAAAGCTAAATTCCCCTTATGAATTGTCTGTTTTGAAAAACCCGTCATACTCTCCATAAATCCTCCTCTAAACAGTTCTTAACAAATTCTTTAGCTTTCTTTTTTTCAGAAAAATCAAACCATGTCACCGACTTATCTTTTTTAAACCAAGTTTTTTGGCGTTTAGACAGTTGCATGGTCTTATGAACCATTTCTTCTACCATATCATCTTCAGTTTTAATTTCTCCACTTAAATACTTTAAAACTTGAGCGTAACCAACTGAATGAAGCGGTTTCCAACCACCAAAACCTTTATCTATTAGAATTTTGACCTCATCAACAATACCTTCTTTGACCATTAACTTTGCACGCTCAGTAATTCTTTCTCTTAAAAAAACGCGGTCTAATTCAAAGGCCATTTTTTTGGCAAACGGTTTTGGAGTATATTCTTTTTGCCACTGGCTTAAAGGCTTTCCTGTTTGCTTAAAAACCTCTAAAGCTCTTCCCACACGGTAAAGGTCATTTCTTGATATCTTATTAAAAATATCAGGATCTACTTTCTCTAACTCTTCAACAGGGTTCTTAATTGCTAAAACCAACTCCCTAACTTTTGGATCTGTACTTGGAATAGGCAAGAGACCTACATCTAAAGCGTTAATGTAAAACCCACTTCCACCAACACATAAAAATTTCTTGTCTTCTTTTTTAAGAATAGCTTTTGCATTTTCTAAATAAGTCGCTGCTGTATACCCTTCACCAGGATCACACACATCCACTAAGTGATGCTTTACGCGACCTAACTCTTCTGCACTTGGTTTTGCTGTTCCAATATCAAGACCTTTATAAAACAAAAGGCTATCTGTATTTAAGATCTCATAGCCAAGCTCATCACAGAGCTCTAACGACAGGCCTGTTTTCCCGCTTGCAGTTTGTCCTACTATATAAACATGAGGTGACACTAAGCCTTAACCCAATCTTCCAAAATCTCTATCTAGAGATTGGAAACTAACTTTTTTATAAACAGGCCTGCCATGTGGACAAAAGTTTGATCTATACTTATCCATTTCAAGAAGTAAAAGTCTCATCTCTTCAGCACTCATCGCATGCCCTGCTCTAATCACAGAGTGACAAGATACTGTTGCAAAGAACAGTTCAAAAACCTCTTCAACCGAGCTCCCACCACCATGCTTAATAACAGAATCAGCAAGCTCTCTTAAAGCTTTATCTACGGCTGTTTCCTTTAAAAACCCTGGAAGAGCATTTAAAACAATTAAGCCAGGCCCCCCTTGCTCAATATAAATCCCTATAGAAGAAAGTTCACTTTCTTTAGTCAAAAGTGCTTCGATATAGTTGTCTTCCATTTCAATATGAAGAGGCATTAATAATGTTTGAATGTCTAAATCTTGATTTTCTTTCCATGATTTTAAAAGTTTCTCATAACCCACTCTTTCATGAGCCGCATGCTGGTCAATAAAAAACACAGCTTCATTAGATTGAGCCACTATATAGGTAAGGTTCACTTGTCCTATAACCATTAGATTTGACCAAAGAGGTTCAAAACCATCTTCTTGCTTTAAAACTTTTTCAATCGTTTTTGATTTCAAATCTCCATAAGTTTTCTTATACTGAACAACTGTATCTTTGAACTCAAATGGAACTTGAGCTTGAACAGCTTGTGAAACCTCTTGTCTGCTTGGCTTTTGAAACTGTCTAGACATTACAGGCATCTCAACACTTTTACTTTCAAATTTACTTGTCTCCGCCACAACTTCTGTCGACCACGGAGCTAACGCCGCCCAAGAAGACACAGCAGATCTTATTGCTTTATAAATGTAGCTAGAATCTTGATATCTAACCTGTGACTTCATTGGGTGAACATTTACATCTACAAAGTCAGGCTGAAGCCTTAAATCAACTAATCCTTTTGGCTGGCAGCCATGCATAAGGTAAGTGTTTAAACCATCTCTTGTTGCTGCATGAATAGATTTATCTTCAATCCATCTTGACTGCACATAAATCCACAGGGATTGAGAGGTTTTTGACTCTATACCCGGCTCTTCTAAATAAATAGCAGACCCTGCTTTAATGTATTCTGATTCAGGAACAGCTATTTTATAAACTTTCTTTTTATAAATCTGCTCATATCTTTTCTCAACAGTCTCTACAGCCTGATATAAAAAGCTAAGCTTACCATCCACCATAAATTTAAACTCTTTATCAAAGTGAACTAAAGCAAAAGAGTTAAAAACTTTTTTAACTAGAGTCATTTCATATCTTTGAGACTTTAAAAACTTCTTTCTTGCTGGAGTGTTGTCAAAAAGATTTGAGACTGAAAGCTTAGTGCCTTCACTGATTCCACTCTGGTCTATAGTCACCTGCTGTCCAGAATCCCAAATCATAAGGCTTCCCTGATCCTCTTCACGACTCCTGCTCTCTAAACTGATCTTTGAAACTGAACCGATTGCCGACAAAGCCTCTCCACGAAAACCAAAACTATCTAAAGAAAAAAGTTCATCAGCTTTTGAAAGTTTACTAGTTGAGTGCCTTTCAAACACTAAAGGCAAATCTTCTTTTAAGATTCCATGGCCATTATCTGTTATAGTGATTTGAGAAAGTCCTGAGCTTACAGAAAGCTCCACCTTTGTAGCATGAGCATCAAGGCTGTTTTCCACAAGCTCTTTGATCAACTGAGCAGGCCGCTCTATAACTTCTCCCGCTGCAATTTGATCAACTACTTGGCCTGAGAGCTTTTTAATTCTATTTACATTTTTATTGGTTACTGAAGTCTGCATAAAATGAATTTATCGGCTTAAAAGCCTTCTTTCACAGCACGGTGCGCAGCCTTAAAGCGCTGCTTAAAATATGCGCGATAACGAGATGTGTGCGCCTGTGTGACTAGCTCCTAGCTTAATATACTTGCCCTCAACCCCAAGTATATACCGCCCAAAACGAATGCGCCCACCCAGGCCTGCAGACGCTCCAAACTCAAGTTTACTCCCCGATACGTCTTGGCCACCAAGAACATAGCTAAAGTTATAGTAAGAAAGAACCCCACTAAGGCTTAAAAAAATCGACCAGTTTGACCCTTTTTTAATTTCGAAAGGAAGCCCCACTTCACTAATAGCAACAAAACCAGAGTGCTTTTCTGTAAACGAATCAAAAAGTGATGGAGATGAAGGGCTAAACAAAAGTGAAACTTCTAAAGGCAAAGGCGCTCCCCACCCCTGCCCTGAAATCTTTCCACCAAAAAACATTTCATTAGATTTTCTAGTTCCACTTTTTGTATTCACTGAATAATTTAAAGAAGAAACTAAAAGCCCATAAGATTTAGCATATAATGGAGAATAAGCCTTGTATGAACTAGGAGATTTTTCTTCTACCTTGTTGTCTTCTTTAGTGGCCCCACCTGAAATGCCACCACTTTTTTTTTGCTTTTTTTTTACAGATCTTGTCTTTGCTTTAAAGCCCCGTACAGAGGTATCAAGAATATACCCATGAACACCTTTTTTAAGCCTTACTTTATAAAAAAGACCAAAGCCATCTTCACCCACAATTTTTTTCTTTAAGGCATAAAGCTTCTGCCCTTTTTTAAGAGCAACTATAACATCAGCATCAAAAGACGGTTTTTTATACACCTGTACATTTGATTTTGAAATTTCCACAGTAGTTGTTTTTGACTGCGCAAAAGCCCCTGAGCAAAAAACACTAAACATGAGTACCAATAAAAACTTATGCATCCATGAAATATTAACATTTTTTTAAATCTTTATAAACCATATGTGAGAATTGGCCTTTCCTTACTTAAAAACCAAAGCCTTAGTCTAGCTTTAAAGCTCCTCCCCCTTACCGATTAAAACAGACAACTTTTAAGGGGGTTTTAATGCTCATCAGATTTTTTAGTATCTTTTTTATTATTGGATTAGCCTTATCTGGCGGAGCTTTTTTTGCCGCTACAGTAACACAAGATTTTTTAAACTCCTCTCAACAAGCAACAGGAGTTGTTGTGAATATTGACTCCCATTTAAGCCGCAGTAGTGAGGGTGTACACACGACTATGTATAGCCCTGTCATTAAATTTAAAGACTCTTTTGGTAAAACAACTACTTTTAAAAATAACCTCAGCTCAAGTTCTAACTCGTATCGAATAGGAGACTTTGTAGAGGTTCTCTACATCCCAGAAAACCCCTCAAAAGCTCGGGTTAAATCCTTTATGAGTCTATGGTTTACTTCTCTTGTCCTAGGCTTTATTGGCGGTGTATGCTCTTTAATTGGCGGAACAGGACTTTACTTTACCATTCGTAAAAACAGACAGCGCAAATGGGCTAAAAAATATGGGACTCTTGTTAAAGTTACTTTGACAGATATTTTTTATGACACTTCAATTAACTACAATGGCCGCAGCCCTTGGGTTTTAATCTGCATATGGACTGATTTTAACGGAAGGTCTCATGAATTTAGAAGTGATAAAACTTGGTCAAACCCTTCAAGTTACATAAAAGAGGGCGACTATATTAATGCAAAAATAAACCCACGAAAGCCTAAAGATTATGTTTGGATTGATATCGACTCTCTTTATGGAAAAGCCTCTTAAATACAATTTTATTTTTTTTACAAGAAAAATACCAAAAGCGTAAACACCGTAATAACTGAGAGCACTACCGAAGAGGATTCTGTTGAAAAATGAAATAGAGCCTCATAGGCTTTGCTCACCAAAAAAACTCCCCAGGGCCAAAGAATTGATATCATAATTGCAGTAGGCCATGTAGAATCACCGTGGTTTTTAGCCGTAAAAGACTTTAAACTTAAAGTCGTGAACAACTCATTTAAAATCGCAGTCACTCTTTCATTTAGGGCTAAAATTCCAAACCCTGGAAGTCCCATTGTTATAAACCCAAGAGCTGAAGCCCCCACAGCAAAGATAAACCATCTTTTATTTCCCAGAACGAACTTTAGAGCCGCATAAACACCTTGCTTAACCGCGCCAGGCCCCTCTTTATAAACGTAGTAACAAAGTGTAACGATCAATAGTTGAAACAGAAGCAGTACAAATATATGTTTCAACTCTGTGGCTTTTTTAACATCCTCACTCAAGGAAAAAAAGCTAACAACTTTAAACATAATGTTACTTAATGTTACGAATGAGACCGCACCAAGCAGCCCCAAAAATATATAGTTATAATTCATAATTCATCCTCCTCTAAGCTCATCATCAAAAAACCTGTAAATGCGGCATGATTTGGAGAAAGCTCCTGATCAACAGCCTTCTTCATCTTATTTAAAGCCGTTCGGTACTTTTTATAAAACGCCCATGTTGGCTTTGGCTTATACTCAAGATCTAACTCTAACCTACTGATCACACCCTTAGTAGTCATTGGCTTAATAAAGTATTCTTTTTTAGGTTTATAATAAAATGGCACCGCTGAAATTATTGTCCATTTTGCAAGTTTATGTCTTTCAAGTTCTGAGAGTAACAACTCAAACCCTTTTTGCTGATCACCATGAAGCAGCTCATAGAAACCTTTAGCAAAGGTTTTCTTTCTCATTCTCGTCAACGATTTTGAGTAATCTCTAAACCTCATTTTCTCAAAAACTGAAACCATTGATGATGTCGTTATAATTTTTATGGCTGCTGCCACAACTTTATTAGTATCTTCAAACTTTTCTTTACTCAGCTCTTCTTTTGCAAAAAGACTCAGCTTATCAACGTTATGCCGCTTAATAATGTCCACAAATTCAGGGGAACCAAACCCTTCAGGGTATTCATTAAAAAACTGCTCTTCAGCAGCTTTAAGAGTTTCTAAATTCATATTCCCCACTTTTTTAGTGAGAGCCCGTGCTCCCAAATCCACCTTCACCGCGCTCAGTATCATCAAGCTCATCAACAACAGAAATATTTGCTTTAACTACAGGGCAGATCACAAGTTGTGCAATACGCTCACCATCTTCGATTGTTACAGGAGCATCACCTAAGTTTGCCATGATGATTTGAACCTCTCCTCTATAATCAGCATCAATAGTTCCTGGAGTGTTTAAAAGAGTTAAACCTTTTTTTAGAGCCAGTCCTGATCTTGGTCTCGCCTGAATTTCATATGCTTCAGAAACCTTCATAGCCATTCCAGTTGGAATCAATGCTCTCTTTCCTGGCTCAATAGTTATAGCCTCGTCAATACATGCTCTTACATCCATACCACTTGAACCTGTAGTTTTATACTGTGGAAGGTCTCCTTTAAAGTGAGGAAGCCTTTTGATTTTTAAATCGATTTCGTTCTTAAAACCTGCAACGTCTAAAATTTGGCTCCCAACCATATCAACGCCCATCTCAATCATTTCTTTAATAGGAAGTGATTCTGACTTTTCTTGAAGAGTTTTAAAAATCCCTTCAGCTAAACCTGCAATATCTTTAATTTTACCTTTAATCATTTAAAACCCCCTTATATTAAAGTTCTTATTTCGCTTTAGGCCCAAGGATCATAACCCCCGGCTCCTCAGAGAAGTAATCTGAAAAATACCTATTCATTTGATCTGTGTCTATTTCATTTATCTCTGAAGCCACTTTTTCAGGCGGTCTATACTCCGCAAAAATTTGCTCATTAAGAGCTATAGAGTTCATTCTAGAGTCTAAATCATCAGCACCCATTAAGATCTCTCCTAAAAGTTGCTGCCTATAAAGTTCAAGCTGCTCCTTACTAAAGCCCTCTTTTCCAAGTTTTTCCACCTCATCTAGCACTAAAGATACAACCTCTAAGGCCTTATCAGGCTTTGTCCCCACATATATTGATAAAACCCCTTCTTTTAAAAAACACTGTAGATATGAGTACACTGAGTAAGCCAACCCCAAATCTTCACGCACTTTTTGATAAAGAATTGAGGTCATCCCACCGCCTAAAGCAAGGTTTGCTAAATAGGCTAAATACCTTTTCTCTGATGGAAAAGAAGGCGCTTTAAAGCTGATCAAAACATGAGCTTGCTCAGAATTTTTTTGAACAAACTTGGTTGTAGCAGTAAAATCGCCTTCAGATACTTTATAAGGTTTATGCTCTAAATCACTGTTATTGCTTTTAAAAAACTCTTTAGCAGTTTTAATAACCTCATTATGATCAACATCCCCAGAAATTGACAGCGTCATATTCTGAGGAGAATACACTCTTTTATAAAGCTCAAACAGCTCCTCACAAGTAATGCCCTCCACTGACTCATGAGTTCCTAATATTGGCTTTCCAAGCGCATGTTTTCCATAAATTTCTTTAAAAGCAAAATCAAAAACAGACTCTTCAAAGTTTTCAGCAGACATATCAATCTCTGAAAGCACTACATCTTTTTCTTTTGCAAATTCATCTTCTGTAAATTTAGCGTTAAGACAAAGGTCTGAGAGTATATCTACCCCTAAGTTTAAATCCTTCTTCAAACACTGAACTGTGTAACTTGTGACTTCTTTTCCTGTAGAAGCACCTATCTCACCACCTACAGATTCAATCTCCATAGCAATGTCTAAAGCTGATCTTTTATCAGTCCCCTTAAACACCATATGCTCAATTAAATGAGCCGCTCCAGCCATATGCTCAGGCTCATTTCTTGAACCCCACAAAAGATGAAGCCCCAGATGAACTGAGGCTCTACCACTTATGGACTCAGTCACGATGGTGAGCCCATTTTCTAATTTAGTTTTATTAAATGATGTTTTCAAATTTAGTGTGCTTCCTGAGCTAAAATCGCTTTTCTTGACAGCTTAATTCTACCCGCTCTATCAACATCTAAAACTTTAACGTCAATTTGGTCACCTTCATTTACAACGTCAGTTACATTTCTTACACGCTCATGAGCCATTTCAGAAATATGTAAAAGACCCGCAGTTCCTGGTAAGACTTCAACTAAAGCACCAAAATCCATGATCTTAACAACTTTACCTGAGTAAGTTTTTCCAACTTCAGCTTCAGCACAGATACCTTCAATGATTTCAATAGCTCTTGCAGATTTAGTTGGGTCAGTTGATGCAACGTTAATTGTACCATCATCATTGATATCAATCTTAACACCAGTTTCTTCAACGATTGATTTAATCATTTTTCCGCCGGGGCCAATCACTTCTCTTACCTTCTCTGGTTTTACTTTTATAGTATGAATTCTTGGAGCAAACTCAGAGATTGAGTTTCTTGGAACAGAAATCGCTTTTTCCATCTCACCTAAGATATGTAAACGTCCATCTTTAGCCTGTGTTAAAGCTTGCTCCATGATGTCAAAACCAATTGAATCAATTTTAATATCCATCTGAAGAGCTGAGATACCTTCTTTAGTACCTGCAACTTTAAAGTCCATATCACCTAAGTGATCTTCATCACCTAAGATATCAGTAAGAACTGCAAACTTATCACCTTCTTTAATCAGACCCATTGCAATACCTGCAACGTTTCCTTTTATTGGAACACCAGCATCAAGTAATGCCATTGTACCAGAACATACAGAACCCATTGAGCTAGAGCCGTTAGACTCTAAAACTTCGTTTACGATTCTGATTGTGTAAGGGAAATCTTCTTTAGAAGGAAGAACTGCCTCTAGTGCTTTTTCAGCTAAAAAACCATGTCCAATTTCACGTCTGCTTGTTCCACCCATACGGCCAGTCTCACCAACACAAAAAGGAGGGAAGTTATAATGAAGCATGAATCTTTTCTTCACAGCACCTGATAAAGTTTCAATAGTTTGCTCATCATCATTAGTACCTAAAGTAACAGCACCAATAACCTGAGTCTCACCACGTGTAAATAAAGCTGATCCGTGAACTCTTGGGAAAAGCTCAACTTCACATGCAATTGGTCTCACCTGTGTAGTTGATCTACCATCAATTCTTGAACCTGTATCTAAAACACCAGCTCTTGCTAGAGTGTATTTAGTGTTATCAACAACATGAGAAAGCTCTTTTAAAACCAAAGCTTGAAGATCTTTATCTTCAACTGTTTCTACAAATTTAGCTTTTGCTGCAGCTTTAGCATCATCAAAACCTTGGTATCTTTCCATTTTATCTGTTTTAGATAAAGCGTCTGCAATAAGAGGTTTAACAAACTCAGCCATTTCAGCACCGCGAGTAGCGTCTGGAGTGAAAGGAATAAATTCTCTTTTTGTTTTGTTTCCAGCTAAAGCACGAAGTTCGTCTTGAGCTTTAAAAGCCGGAGTCATTTCATTGTGAGTCCATTTTAATAGGTCTAAAGCTTCAGCCTCAGATAAGAAGTCACCTTCTCCCTCAACCATTAATAAGCCTTTTTCTGTACCAGCAACAACAAAGTGACAGTCAGAAGCTTCCATCTGCTCTTCACTTAAGTTTGCAACCCACTTACCATCAATTCTACCTACAGTAGCTGCACAAGTCGGTCCGTTAAAAGGAACGTTTGAAATATGTAAAGCTGCAGAAGCACCAATACTTGCTAAAATTTCTACTGGAAATTTACCGTCATAACTCATTACCGTTGCAACAACTTGAGTTTCAAACTGGTAACCTTCAGGAAAACAAGGCCTGATTGGTCTATCAATCATTCTTGCGTTTAAAGTTGTAAAAGAAGTTGGTCTTCCTTCACGTTTGAAATATCCACCAGGAACTCTACCTGCTGCATACATTTTTTCAGAAAACTCTATTGTTAATGGGAAAAAGCCCATTGTTGATTCTCTAGTTGAAGAGACTGCAGTTACTAATACTGCGTTACCACCAGATCTTACTAAAACAGCACCGTCAGCTTGTTTTGCCAACCAACCAGTTTCTAAAGAAACCGTCTTACCATTAAAATCAAATTCTACTGTTTTTCTTAACCCTTTTCCAAATTCACTCATATCTTATCTCTCTCTTTTTCTTGTCTTGTTTGTTGTTTTAATTATCTTTAATTAGTCAGGTGAATTAAACACCAGTTTTCACTGGTCTTTAACGAAAAAAGGGGCTTTTTGAAGCCCCCTTAGCACATTATCTATTTTCTTAGACCGAGGTCTTGGATAAGTTTTCTGTACTTTTCAATGTCATTCTTTCTCATGTGATCAAGAAGTTTTCTACGTTGAGAAACCATGTTTAAAAGTCCACGACGTGAGTGGTTGTCCTTCTTGTTTGCTTTAAAGTGATCTTGAAGATCTGTAATACGAGCTGTTAATAAAGCCACCTGAACCTGTGAACTTCCTGTATCTAGATCAGACTCTTTAAATTGACCGATGATCTGCTTTTTTTCTTCTACTGTTAATGCCATATATTCCTCCTGTGGTTATTTTTACCAATTAGTAGGCAAAACCCCAAAAAACGTCGGCAAAACGGTATTTTGGAGCAAAATGTACATAACTAGAGATTTCATGGGGGGTCAACAAATACTTGCTACAACACCGTCAGAAGAGGTTAAAAAGCTACTGGCTTTAATACAAGTTAGGACCTTCTATAAACAATATAAAAAAGCCCCTTGTTAGGAGCCTTTTTATCAGAGTACATAGACCTACTCTTATACCTAAAGAGTTTATTGAGCTATTCTGCTCTCCAGATATGATTTATACACAGTAAACTCACTCTCCTCAAAAGACTTCACGTCTTCTAAATTTTCACCTGCTTTAATACTCCAATAGTTATACGCATTTGTATTCTTACTCCTTAGGTAGTTCCCCAGGATAGCCATTTGTGACAGCTCTCCTTCAAAACCAAGTCTGGAGCTCAAATCACTATCCATCCCTTTTTCTCTTAAGACTGAATTAAGTCCAATTATTTCAGAAGCCTGAACAACCTCGCGACCCAAGATGTTGTTAAACTCAGACTGCCCTGTTGTGTTGATAACTTGCTCAGCTTGAAACAAAGCGGCCGTATTTTGAAAACCACCCATATAGCTCTGAAATGCTAAGCCTAGTTCAGCAGTCAAAGCAGGGTTTTGCGCAGCTTCTCTTTGAGCAATACTAAAATTTTGAATCAGACCAAAAACTTCATCTTGTTTTAAGACATAGTTTACATCTACTTTTACAGGTAAAGCCTCAACAGTGTTCACTAACACACCAAATGACTCCGCCAAGCTTGGCGCAATCAAACTCAAGTCAACATCACTAGGGGTTCGCAAAGCTCTGTATCTTTTGATTAGGTCAGTACCCCAAGAACTCTCTAGAGAAGCGTAATAGTAGATATTACCAATGCGAACACTTGTCGATGCCGCAGGAACATCTGCTTTATTTTGAGTTTTCCCAATGCGAAAGTCATCCAAATTTTCCCGTTTAGGTCCTGAGCTATCAGTTCCTACATTAGAATTCACTAAGGTTACAAAAGCTTTATCATATATCACATTTTCAGACATAAACTTGTTAAAAACTTTATCCTCAGAGACAACCAAATCAACACCCTTTAGTTCAAATGCATAGTTCAGCTGGTCTGAAAGCTTTAATCCATGAAGAATACGGTCCTGAACTTTCCCTTTATATTGTTTATAAACCGCCGGCTCATCTAATACACTTGGCTGAAAACCGTTCAACTTAGTAAAGTACAACAATGGCGGCAAGGCCCCCATCAAAGTAACTGCCGTAGCCCTAATCGCACCAACACCCATTACATCAAAAGACTCACTTGAATCTTCAGGTTTTTGGGAGTACTGAATTGGTGAGATTGGCATTCCAATACTAGTTAAATAGACCTCTTCATTATCACTAAAGGTCTTTTGTAAAATATTATTTTCACAATCTACCATCGTTTTATCTTCAGTCATATTTATATACCGCTTCTGCAGCTCTTCAAACTCATAGATCTTAACCTCATTAGTTTTGGTTTTCACAACACAGTAGTAATTCGGAATATCTGCAATCTCCGACATATACTGAAAGTACTTTTGCGAAAGATTTTTATCTAGAGCCAACTTATCATCAGACCTTTCAACCGCCGACAAAAGTTGATTAAAACTCTCCTCCGTATAACCCTTGAGTCTCGTGTTTGAAGGATCCGGCATAAAAGCCGACAACTTATATCTCCAATCTTGATACACTATGCTTATTGCCCCTATGTTTCCTTGAACAGATTGAGTAGCACTCCTTAAAGAAAATCTATCTAACTTTTCGCTATAAATAAGCAAGTCATCACGAAGACGGTTAAAATAGTTATCTAAAAGTTCAGTATATGTTTGGCCTTTATCATGTAATGCGCAGCCTGAATCAATTGGCTCTCGATTGAAAAGGTGAGCTCTCCCTAGTGCCTCGTTATCTTTACAGTACATATGGCGAATATAACCATTATCCGCTAACTGTGCCGCAGCATCTTTATCATCTATAATTTTCTTAAACTCAACCCCAAGTGGATTACCTGGACTCTTCACGGGAAGCTTATTAAAATACAAATAAGCTAAAGCTGCTATATCATAACTTCCAGGCACAGGAAGACTCACCCCATCAGAAGGCCCAAACCATACCTTAAAGTAGTCCATTACAGAAGTATACCTTAAAACGAACTCATCTAAATGATTCCCGCTCGAATCTTTAGGGATATTTTGCTCGTACAAATCAGGAAACATCCCTTTTGGATAGACAGCTTCAAGATCAGCAACAGCTTTAAATGAGTTTTCCGCGTCGAAAGAACCGTAAAAATTATGAAGCAAACCTAAAGTATGACCCATCTCGTGCACTGTAATAGCCTCGACTCTTTTTGGAACAATCTTTTCCAAACAAGCATACAGAATCTTGTTCTCATTTTCTGAGTCTAAAAGAAGTGCTTGCGATGTTGTTTTTGCATATTGAGTCACCTCAGGGCAAAAGTAAGACACCTCTTTTCTAAAGCCTGCCTGGATACCTCTTTTTCTAATTTCTGCCGAAAAAACGGTGTCTTTAATAAGTCCTCTTTCAACTTTTAATACGTTTCTCAAGCCTTCTATCGTTGTAGCAAGTGTTGTCGCCGTATACACATTAACAGTTCCGTTGATAATTTCACCTGTCAAAGGATCATCAATAGTCGGTCCAACACCTCCAGACCCATCCGCAGATAAGTTTGATATTAGGTTTATCGTGTTTGTACTGAAATCTCCCAGTTCATTTTCATCAGACTCATCTAAAACAATGCCATGCTCAGATCCAATAATTTTAAAAACTCTATTCCAGTAACTTACAGCATTTCTTCCTATTTTTCTGTAGTCAATTTTAATGCCATTTATATCAACATCACCAGTTTTTGGGGTTTGCTTAGAAAACCTAAAAACTATGGGCTTATCAGGATTAAACCTATTAACCAAAAAATTATTTTCAATATCAGACCTTCTATGAAGACCTATATCAAAATATCTATCTCGCGTTGTTTTAAAATAACCATAAGTTTTTTGATCATCTAAACTATAAACCTTAGGCTCATACAAATTCTTTGCAGGAACTCTCATAAATGAATATTTTCTTTTAATACTATTTGAGACCTTTAAAATTGTGAAACTAAAGCTGTCCTTAGTAAAATTGATATCACTAAGTTCCAATCCTTTAAAATATGCATCAACTCTAGAAGAGTCATTGGCTTCAGCAAGCGTTTTCGTAAGAACCAACTCTAATTTGACATAAGGACGCTCTTTATAGTCAGTTGAAGTGTCTAGAGTTTCCTCAAGCCCAAGCTCCCCGCCTACTTGATCAAGCTTATAATCAAGCCAATTTGCAGGAATATTCATTACGTCATCCAACTGATCGTCTGTAACTTTCGCCCTGCTATCCACGACCGTATTTACGGCTCTTAAGAACTCCCTGTTTCGTAAGAATTTAATTCTAGTAGCTTTTTTTCTTAATGATGAATCTGAAGCCGAATCAAAGTACCCAATTGATGACTCATCTCCTGGCTTTGTGGCCACAACAGCAGTTGCAAAATACCACTCTCCATTAAAATAATCAGCCGGAAAAACGTTTGTCTTCTCTTCTTTCACAAATGGTATAAAACCTTTAGGGTTATACGTCATATGAGTAGCTAACTTCTTAAAGTTTTCAGAAGAGACAGCTTTATAATCAATTACATTCGTTGGTCTATTATCTGCATCTGGAACTTTATACTCTTGGAAATAACTAATTTCATATGCTCCAACAGGGACAAGCAGGCCCTCTGGACTTTTCTCAACAATAGGTTTCTCATAATTTGTAATTTGCTCTTCTGGCGTCAACTTATATATCTTTAAATGCGTTGGTGTAAATCTATATACAAGCTTGTAACTTGAGTTCTTTCTTACGTAGAGATTGTCCAGTTTATCCAGGTGCTCTACTAGCAGAGGAGCCGTCGTAGTTACTTCAGAAAATTTGGGGAAATCAATACCTGAGTTTTTCTCTAATCGAACATTCTGAGCACTAACAGTATCACCTGTTGACTCCGCATTACCCGTATTAATCACATGTTCAATTTTTAAGTCTGGATTCACCTGCATAGCTTTTTGGTCTATAGTTTCTATGGCTGTAGAAATTGGAATGTAGTCCGCAGGGTCACTAATACCTGGAGAAACCATATCTGGTCGCTTCTTCATACAACCCGCACTAGAAAAAACAGATACGGCCGCAAGTGCCATAGCTATCCTAAATATTTTGTTATTACGCTTCATCTTATCCCTTTCTATTATAGTACAACACTTAAACTTAAAAAATATTTTGACCTATCATCATCAAAAGCAGCATTATGAGAAATTCTTCTATCTCTCCATGAGTAGCCGCCCGTTAAACTTGTTTTGTTATATATAGGAAGAGTCATGCTCAAACCTAATGATTGAATATGCTTAAAAGAAAAATCATGATTTGCTAAACTCACATAGCCTGCTGTGATTGCCCCTGATAGTTTTTTATAAATCGTTCTTGAGCCTATAAGTGACAATCTCATATTAAATGGAGAGTTTTCTGCTGTACCTGCCTTGTCCGCGGTTTCATATTTATGAGCTGAAACACCCATGCCTGGAGAAACTACAAAAACATTCCCTTTCCACCTAAAACTTGTTGGGAGAGAGGCACTTAAAGACCCCTTATTACTTGCTCTTTGTGACGTTTCTGAAGTTGGAAGACCTAAACCTACCCTTAAACTCGTATTCGTTTTCTTAGACATTTTAAAAATATTTCTTTTTGTATAACTTAACGAAAGGTCTTCTAAGCCCCAGTCTTCTGTAAACGTGACATTTCCATCTGCAGGTGTAGAATAAGAAAGGTTTGCACTTAAACTTTGCTGGTGCTTTAGCTGATAGATTGCTGAAGCTGAATAAGACAAATAAACCTTAGCATAGTAATCAAGGCCTCTTACTGTCGATACAGAGCCTGCATAAGTCCACTGACTCTGACTAGCCCTCTTCTTACTATACCCAATAGCTGTTGGATCTGAGGGATCTGAACTTACTTGGGCCTGAGCAGAAGTAAGTCCGGCAAAAAACACCAAAATAGTAAAAATGAAATTAAATGAAATACTGCTCATACAACTAACTATACAAGATATGAGCCAGCTCTTCTGGCTTTAAATAGCATTAGAAGCTGGATTGCAGATTTTTCTTAATACAGCCTGTATTGCCCATTTCCTACTCAGATCGAACACATAAAGGTTTCAGGGTGTATTAACAAAAGTTATAGCCGTCATTCAACCCGTTTCTACTGTCCGTATTTATGATCAAGTGACGAAAAAGGCTGACAATAAATGTCAGCCTTTAAATAATCTTTGTTTGATATATAAACCTATTATTTTACAATCTTAATCTACGCAAAGGGCCGTTAGTTTTATCTTATTAACCCATGACATAAACGAATGGCTTGTACTGTATCTTGTATTGATGTTTGTGATCTTCCCGCGACAAGAGTTTTCAAGATCAGCCATGGCAACGTCCACATAGTTTGTGTCAAATACAAAGCCCATGATCACTCTCTGCTCTCCTTCAGCTTTTACTGTTTTACCTGATTTAGGAGACGCCGTGTAATCAGAAACGTGATAAACATGCAAAGCGTGTGTACACGATGATAAAAATCCAAGCATTAAAAAAATAAGTACATTTTTCATATCAACCCCTTATCTTTTTGAACAATAACCAGTGGCTGTAACACGAACCTCATGAGCAAATGCTGGAAAGTACATAACATTCTCATGTTTTGTCACAACACCTTGAACACGCCCACCTTCACACTGTTTTGCTAAGTTGAATGTAATTTCATTTACATAATCATTATTAAAGTTAAACCCTAAAAAGATAAACCTTTTTACCTGAGTAGAGATCTTATTACTTCTATTTTTTGGGATACTTGAAGTTGAAACTGAAGCCAAGTGAGTACAAGCAGACGTACACATTAACATTCCTAATATAACACAAATTCTTTTCATTTTATTTAATCCTTTTTTAAACTTTTAAATCTACCTTTTACAATAACCTATAATCTTAACAACTTCCCCACTTACGATAGGGTAACTCGCCATTTCACGAACAGACGTTATTCCACTAACTTTACCGCTTGGGCATTTTTCTAAAATACTATAATAAATTTTATCAGCATATTGATCTGTAAACGTTGGCTTGCCTGTTTTAGGCCCCATTTGAAACAGTGCTAAAATTGCGTTCGCCCCTTCAATGTGTTCAGCTGTTTGAGAGTTTCTACTTGCTCTAGCAACAGCAGCCCCTGTTTTAGCGAGTTCATCTGCGCTAAACCCCATCTCACTAACTGCCACTTCAAACCTTTGCCCTTTTAAGACAATATTTGAGTCAACTTCACCTACTTGAGTGTGGTGCATAATTGCACACCCTGAAAACATAAAAAGACTGATTAATATTAAATTGATTTTTTTCATAAAAAAACTCTATGAAAAAAAATGCCGTGTTCAAGTCATTCATGAACACGGCCAGCTGCGCCTTTAAATTAAGCTTCATTTAAGTACTTAAACTGTATATGGAGTCCACTTTTGATTGATGATTTCATCAGCTTCCATTAATCTGACAACCTCATCAGCAATCTGCTCACTCAGTGTTAGATGAGTAGTAAAACCAACACAAGAGGCATTAATCTCACCTAAGACGTACTTGTCATTTTTTTCTTCATCATAATCGAGTATAAAATCAAGTGTCCAAATTAATGGAATGTCATAGCCACCTAGTTTTTCAACAATCATATCCAAACTTTGCTTAACAGTATCAATCAACTCCGGATACTCTTCTGGTTTTTGATAAGTGTACTGTGCACCTGAGAACAGAGTTGCTGAAAAAGCATCCTCTTCTTGAGCCGGCTTTTTATGAACAACATACACAGGCTCTCTTCTAAGCATGAAGACCCTGATCTCCCCTTCTTTAACTCTAGAAAGAAAAGGCATATCCAAAATCATGCCTGATGGACCGTCTAAATACCCAACACAAAAATCAATAAACTCACCAAGCTCTTTATATTCAACATGGTTGTCTTTTGCTTCTGTAAGCTTAACCTGTGTCTCTAGACTCATTTCACCATCTTCATTTTTTATAAGCTTCTCTATCTCAACTTTCCAAATACCTTCCCCTGTAGACCCTCTGTTTTGCTTTAACACCCTTACACCTTTTTGAAGAAGTGCTGGGAAATTCGTCTTAAACGTTTCAAAGTCGTAGTAAGTATAAACATCATCAGGAACAAGGCTTGTTTCTCTAAGCTTTTCAACTGAGTTTTTAGCACCGTAACTGATCATCGCATCTGGATGAGGAAGCCCTTCAACTCCATTATTTACAAGCTCTCGTAGTGTCTGAAAATAACCAGTCTCATCAGATAAGTTACCCGGGTTAACTCTGGAGATATAAGCAGCCGCATTATTCACAACATACCTGTAAATCTCCCCTCTATCCTCATCTCTGTAAAAAATAATTTCAGCTGACCAGCCTTTTTTCTTTAATGAATCAATAATTGGTTTTGAGTCCGGTCTAAAACCATAAGGTCCTTTGTCTGAACCACCTCTTGCTTCAAAAATCACTACATGTTGCTTCTTCTTCATAGAATTCCTCCTTACAAGTAAGGAGGCCTTAAAAGCCTAAAAATATGAATGATTTTTACTCTATGCTCAGGTGATTTTTATCACTGTTAATTTAAAGTAGTTTTTGACAGCTTAGTGCTCTAGGAACT
>JBOEFV010000054.1:0-14115 GCA_050633065.1 Bdellovibrionales bacterium | reverse complement strand
TGGAGCAGGTCCCAAGGGTTTGACTGTTCGTCAATTAAAGCGGTACGCGAGCTGGGTTCAGAACGTCGTGAGACAGTTCGGTCTCTATCCTCCGTGGGCGTAAGAAATTTGAGAGAAGCTGTCCTTAGTACGAGAGGACCGGGATGGACGGACCTATGGTGAATCGGTTGTGGCGCCAGCTGCATCGCCGGGTAGCTAAGTATGGAAGGGATAACCACTGAAAGCATCTAAGTGGGAAGCCCATCTCAAGATAAGATTTCTATTAAGACAACTTGTAGACTACGAGTTTGATAGGCCAGAGGTGTAAGTGCAGTAATGTACTCAGCTTACTAGTACTAATTAGTCGTGAGACTTTATTATTCAGATTTCTTTAATGTTTGGGCTTGTTAAGAATGACTTGAGTTAATTTTAACACTTGTTGCTAACTTTTAAATGTCAGTAACTATTCTTATTAAGAGCCAGTTCAATTATAGAAGAGATTAAGAAAAACTTATGATCTGTGAAAATTGAGTTGATGTAATATTTTACCTAATTATTTTTTGTTGGTGTCGATAGCAGTGGGGGTACACCTGACCCCATTCCGAACTCAGAAGTTAAGTCCACTAGCGGCGATGGTATTGCAGAGTTGTCTGTGAGAGAGTAGCACGATGCCAACTTTTTTATTTTTAAGCCTAGTATGAGAAATCTTACTAGGCTTTTTTTTTGCCTAATTTAGAACGCTATCTGGAAGCGTAATAGTTCTAGAGTGTTCCCAGAACATTTCCTTTGAGAATTTATCTATTAAGTTATATTGAACCACTAGTTTGTCAGTATTATCTAACTCAGAGTGGTGAGACATGAAGCTAACCTCTAAGAAGTTTTGGCCTTTTTTAGTAAATTTAAAAGGAGTTTTTAACTTATCAAAGTGCTGATGAAGGTTTTGATCGAGTAAAAAGATGCGAACTTTATTTAATGAACCTATATGCTCATGAAACAAATTGTCCTCATGCATTTTTTGAATATCCTCTTCCCACAAAGTCTGTAGCTCTCCCTTTTCTAGCTTTTTTGCTTTTGAGACGCTTTTTGAAGATGGGTTGTTCAGCCCTGGGGAGAAATCATATCTAAACCATAGAGCTAGAGCTACTAGGGATGAAACAATTAGGAAAAGGCCAAAAAACTTACTATTGGAGGTCTTCTTACTCATATCTACTGATCGGGTGAAAAAAATTCAGACTGAAGACAAAATTAGTCACCTGAAAAGATTCTGTGCACTTAAGCTTGAGTTTAGAATAGGAAAATCCAGTTAAATTAAGGTGTTACAGGTTTAAAGGTTGGTATGGATCTTGGAATGTAATCTGTAGGAGTTAAGTATGATGTATTTAAATAAGACCCTAAAATTAAGTTTAGCACTGTTAACACTAGGTGCACTGAATGCTTGTTCAGACACTGAATTTGCAAAAACAGATATGTCTGTACAGGCATATACTGTAGATGTCGGGCAGGTCGATATTTTATTTGTTGTAGATAACTCAGGATCAATGTCTACAGAGCAAAGGAGAATGGCTAACAGCTTTCCGAATTTTGTTCAGGGGTTAGATCTTGCAGGCCTTGATTATAGAATTGGAATTGTCACAACAGATGTTTCATCACAAACTCGTCAATTGGTAGATAATGGAGTACTTCAAAACGGGAATTTCTTAGCGTTTCCAAATGGAGACTATTATTTAACACCAAAGAGTACAAATATAGAGAGTGAGTTTTGGAGTACGATCCAGAGACAAGAAACACTTGATTGTGAAAACAGTGGTTATAACTCTAGTTTATGTCCTTCAGATGATGAAAGAGGAATTTATGCTGCATACTTAGCAGTAGACAATAATAAGAAGTCATTTTTTAGAAAAAACGGCCACTTGGCCATTATTTTCTTATCAGATGAAGATGTTAGAGGTTTTGGAACGTCTTCAGAGCAGTACCCTTACAGACTTCCTGAAGCCTTGGACTATCCTGAAAACTTACTCCAGGTAATTGAAACAAGGCTTGGTGCAAATACAGATGTAAGCGCTCATGCGATTGTTACTGATACAGAATCTTGTAAGACAGCTCAAATGGCACAAGGCGGAAACTCTAATATTCATGGAGTTATTGGAAACTTCTATATGGCGATGACAAACCCTAATAACAGTTCACTAATTAGTGGTACTGCAGGAACAACAATGGGTTCTTATGCAGGGGGTCAGTTGGTTCAAGGTGTTGTAGGTAGTATTTGTTCAAATGACTATGTCAGTGAATTAGGTAGTATTAAGAATGTACTTTCTAAAACTAAATCTAGTGAGAGATTAAGATGTAAACTTATCGATGCAAGCGCCTTAGACGTTAGAATCGATAATGCATACTCGTGGAGTCTGTCAGATAGTTTGGATGAAATTACATTTAGCCCGGCACTGCCACCAGGAGAGTCTTTTAAGTTAGACTATGAATGCCCTTAAGCTGCTTTAATGTCTTCTTTTAAATTAGAAGAGTTGAGCATGTACCCTTTTCCATAAATATTTATAAGGGAGCTAGATAAAGATGGAATTAGCTTCTTTAACTTAGAGATGTGTGCATCAATAGAGCGGTGGGAAATATTACTATCTTCCCATATATGTTCTTGAAGCCACTCTCTAGAGAGTAATTCATCAGTCTTTGAAATAAATGAAAGTAACAATTTAAACTGTGTGGGAGTCGTTCTAATAGCTTGTCCTTGGTAATGAACAAGGTAGTCTTTTGGGAAAACTTCGATTTCACCAAGTTTAATTCTAGCTCTAGAATCACTTCTATTAGGATTAGCTCTTTGTTCAACCTGATTAGTTCTTTCAAGACGCTTTTTTAGAGCAAAGCATGAAAGTATCAATTGTTGAGGGTGAGCTGATCTGCCCACAAAGATATCACTATTACTTCTAAAAGTGGCTTCGATATTAGACCTTGTGTCGCTTCCAACACCAATTACTCCAATATTATAACCAAATGATTTTCTAAGTGAGTGTACAGAGCCTGATAAAGGAGACTCTACATCTAATAAGACAAGCTTAACATCAGCTTCTCTGATTAAGAAAAAAGCAACCTGTTCAGAGTTGGCCCTTTGAATATCAAAGTGTTTCTCTAATTCAAGAGTTGATTCACTTAAAAAGTGATTATTATAAGAAATAATTAAAATCTTTACTTTGTCATCCCACATCATGAACTCTATCGACAATAAACTAGAATACATTAAGCTAATGTAGAATAGAAAGGTCTAGAAAACGTTATATGATGAAAATATATGAAGAGGTTAAAAGCTACTATGAGAACGACTTTGGCACCAAAACCCTGGTTGTCAGTACAGAAGCCCAGAGTTTACAGGTTAAAGAACTCCTCTTTGATCTAGGTGCTGAAATTGTCTCAGATCGAGACATTGTGACCTTAGATTATCTTTTAACTCAAAACTTTATTCAGCAAAGAGGGGGGCGTATCATTGATGACTTTTTATACCCTTATGTTCAAGAAGGTGAAGAGGTTGGGGTTGTTGCTGAAAATATTAAATGGGTAAAGAACTTTCCAGACCCATTTGTTGAAAGTGAAATTTTTGATGTCCTAACAGAGTATTTTGGTGAAAATGAAGAGACCAAACGAAGTATGGTTAAACTAAAGGAAGTCTTTGATTTCTCCAATAAAACCTTAGCAAAGAAAGTAATTCCAAGAAGTTTTATAAAGCTAGGTATTAATGAACTTTTATCTTCAGATAAGTACATTCTTTTAGACTCGTTATTAAAAGAACTCCCCGTAGGCTTTCAAGAGGAATTCTCTGGTGGGGTACTGCAATCAAGTTCACAATCTCCATACTGGGCAAAACAAATAGATCTGTATAAGGTCTTAAAAGATCATCAAGACTCAATTAAAGTAAAAAACTTTTCATCACAAATAGAAGAGGTGAGATTTGTTTTAGAAGCTCTTAGTAAGGGTAATGAGGGTCTGTTCTTATTTCCTCGAAATCAGGGGTATGAGAATTTACTATTCATCTACCAAAGAGAGTTTTTTAAGGAACAAGTTTTCTTTTACCCTAAAAGAGAAAAGTCTTTTTTAAGAGACTGCATACTAAAATTAAGAAATAAGACTGAGTCTATAGAGACAAGCTATAGTAGTGAGTTTGTAAATAAAAATACAATAAGAGTATCTGAAAAAGAGAATGTTAAAATATGTTATAATGACGTTCTTCGTTTTTTTGAAGGTAGATTTACAGAGTATGATTTAAACCTATTGTCTCCAGTGGCTCAACAGATAGATGTAGCAAAAGAAATTCCTATTTCAGACTGGGTTGAGATTTTAACTGAAATAGAGAGGAAAGAGGAAGCTAAGTTTAAGAAGCTTAGTACGAATCTGGCCGTTAAGGATTATTCCTTTTTCTCAGTAAATAGAACTGAAAATTTGTATATTATGGGGTGGGGAGACTTTCTTTTTAAGAAAAACGGAGAAAAGCTCTTTTCTAATACAGTTTTGTCAGGGTTGGAGAGAGATTTAGGTCTAGACCTTGTCAGTTTGAATAAGAGTACAGCCCGAGAGCTAATGGCAAACCCACTATTTTATAATGAAGAGATTAAAAAGCATATCCTTTCTCCAGAAAAAACAGCTTCAGGAAGCTCAATTAAACCAGGGGTTTTTAAAATCTTATGGGATAAAGATAAAATTGAGATAGAAACGAGCAGAGTAAAGACCCAACAGACCCTTGAAACAGTAAGAGAGAAACTTTTATACAAGGATAAGAAGCTGTCAGCCTCAAGCCTGCAGAGGTATGATGAGTGTCCTTATAAGTTTTATATGGAGAAGGTGTTAAAATTTAACTTTGAAGAGGAAGAGGATTACTTTTTATCTCCTAAAGAAGAGGGGCTCCTTATTCATAAAGCTCTTGAAGAGGTCAGTAATGACAATCTAACTAAAGCTAGATTTAAAGACCTTATTGAAGAAATGATCTACACTCAAGAAGAAGAGTTTAATCATTTTAGAAAAAGTTCTTTAGAGGTTTTTGTAGACCATTTATGGGAAATTATTCAGTCTGAAAATGAATATTTAAAAAAAGTTGGGGCAAAAAGTGTTGAGTCTGAAAAGTTCTTTTCATTTTCAGCTAATGTTGAAGATAAGGTGTTTGTTAAAGAGGGGGGCGACTTTAAAATTTCTGGTGTAGTTGACAGAATAGATGTGTCACCTCTTGGAGAAGCTTTTCTTTATGACTATAAAAGAGCTGACACGGGTTCAGTTTCTTTAGGAAGGTACTCTGGGGCAAAACTCTCCCCTCAATTGTTTTTGTACTGCATTGCTTTAGACAAAGGGTTCTTAGGTAATTTTAAAGACTTTCTAGGGTTTCAGTATATCAATGTAAAAGCCTATAAGAGATCAAAAGGCTTTGTTGATAAAGAAAATGGGGCAAGTTTTGCTAAAGAAGTCCCTCACGGTTCAGCTGTTACGGTAGAGAAGTATCAAGAAAAGCTTGAGCTTTTTCTATCTAAATTTTGGGAAGTCTTGAATAGAATTATGGAGGGGGACTTTCAAGAAAGTCCTAACCCAGTATACTCAGGGGCCTGTACAAGTTGTACTTGGGTTGGAACATGTAAAAAATCGGAAACGTTTCAATGAATAAAATAGTAAGAGCTACGGCCGGAGCAGGAAAAACAACAGGCTTACTAGAGGCAGTATACAGTGTGTACAAGTCTTTTCTTTTAAAAGAAGGCAGAGTTCCGAAGGTCTTGCTCTCGACTTTTACGGTAAAGGCTGCAAATGAACTTTCTGAAAGATTAGTTACAAAGGCAATAGGGCTAGATGATGAAGGCTTTCTTGATTATGTCTCTTCAAGCTTTTTAGAAGTGGGAACCTTACATTCAGTTTTCTTAAAGATGCTGGATAAACTTCAAGGTGGTGAAGGGGGCAGTGAGCAAGCTTATTTTTCGCAGTCCCAAAGGTTTAAAGTTGGGAGGGGAATCCTTCATGATTTAATAAAAAAAGACCTTTTAGAAGAACACTTTACAGAGGCTAGAGATGAAAGTGAGGTGTTAAAAGCGTTTGCGCATATGTATGAAAATACAGACACTCACACCAGAGCTTTAAATTTAGAGGAGTTAACAAGTGCAGTAGCTAAAAAGACTCAAGATTTGGCATATGATATTGAAGATGAGTCTTTTCAGGGCCTTTTTATGAAGAGCCAAGACTTGGCTGTGTGGCTTAATTATATAGGTGAGCTAGATAAAAAAGAGCAAAAAAAGTTTAAAGAGTTTAAGACTTTTGTTACAGATGAAGTGAACAGCTTAGAATTTTTAGAGAAATACTCCAAAAAGCATGAGGCCTACGCATCTTTATTTCAGAAGTGGAGCGAGCTGCTTAGAGCATACATAACAGAGAACCAAGTTAACAGTATATTGGACGCTGAAGTTCAAGTCTTAAAAAAATTAAAAGCTAATGGTTTTGATGAAAAGGTTTGGGATTTTTGTTTTTTTGATGAGTATCAAGACACAAGCCCTATGCAGAAGAAAGTAATAGATATTGTTGCAGCAAAATCAGTTAACTATTTTGTTGGTGACCCATTTCAAAGTATTTATTTTTTTAGAGGAGCTAGGAAGGAGATATTCTTAAACGAGTTTGTAAGTATTGAAAAGCTTGGTGGAAGTACAGAGTATAGACTGAACAACTACAGATCAGCTCCTGAAATTGTAGACTTTGCTAATGGACTGACAAAGTTCGTTCTCCCAGATTTTATAGAAATGGAGCCTGCAGTAGAAAATGTGCAGGGAGAGGTGAAGGTTGTCCATTTTAAAGCAGGGGCTGCTCAAGATGAATTTTTATATATTGCAGAGGCTTTAAAAGAAATTGATTTAGAAAGAGAGTCTGTTGCAATTTTATCCAGAGGATCAAAAGAACTATTGGGCTGTGGAAAGGTGCTTAGAAAAGTAGGTGTTCAGCATAGATTCTCACTTTCAAAAGGGTTTGAATCCTCTCTTGAAGTTATTGAACTTGTGAGCTTTTTGAAATTTTTAATCGACCCAGAGAATGATGAAAACTTGCTAATACTTTTGATGTCTTTTTGGTGTCGTGTTTCGGATGCTGAACTTCAAAGTGCATCATCTAAAATACAAGTGGGCGAGGCCAGTTCTTTGTGGAGTGTTTTCTCAAATCATGAAGGGGTTTCGGTATTAAGAGGGCTACTTGATAATGTTAAAGAGCTTCCCCAGTCTGTTCTTTTATCCGAGTTCGTAGGGACATCAGGTTTTTTAGATTTTAGTGATAGTATGGATCCAACAAAAGACCGTGAATATAACACGTTAAAGTTGATTTCAGCCTTGGCATCAGAGGAGCGGAGGAAAGGCTTTAACCTGCAAGGTTTTTTGGATGATATTTTATCAGGTAGTTATAGGTTTGAGAGTGAAGAGGTGAAGTCTAATTCAGGTTGTTTACTAATGACAGTTCATGGGTCTAAAGGTCTTCAGTTTGATCATGTCTTTATTATGGGTACGAACAAATCAAACTCTCCAAAAGCAAACTCGTACTACTTTAACTTAGATGAAAACTTATTTAGTTTAAAGGAATTTTCTGACAGTGAAGCTAAAATGCGATTTCCATTTGCGGTGGAGGCTCTTGTTGAAAAAGAGAAGTCTGAAATTTTATCTGAAAACAAAAGACTTTTTTATGTGGCTATGACTAGGGCAAAAAAATCTTTAACGCTTGTGGGGTCAAAGAAAATTTCTAAGACATCAAAAGCACCCTCATGGCTAAGTCTAACGTTGAATTTCTTGGGTAAAACCAGCCGGGAGAACCTTTTAGAAGAGGCTGAGCCATTTGGTAATGACACAAATGTTACAGAAGAAAGCAAAGAGTTTAGAGGGTTTTTGTTGAGGGATGAGGAGAGTACATTTTTAGGAAAAAAGAGTGCTGCTGTCACTGGTGAGGGTGGAGCTGAAGGGGAGTATACAGGGGATATTGAGAGGTTCTCTAAACTATCTCACGCCATCTCTGAGGGGGTTTTCTTTCATGAAATGATGGAGAGAGTGGGCTCTTTATCTGAAGCAAGAGAAGAAGTTTTAAAGTGTTTTGAAGTGGATAAGGAAAGGCACTTAGGCGCTGTGGAGTATTTGTTTGATCAACAAGACTTTCCATTTGAAGAGGTTCTCTCCTTAGGAGAGAAAGAGTGGGGGTTTGATTATAGTGGAGAAGTTAGTGTTTCAGGAAAAATCGACTTGTGGGCTCAAATTGGCGATAAGGTTTGGATTGTCGACTATAAAACGGGTCAAACAGCGGGAGCTGAAAAAGGATTTGCCCAGTTAAAGGCGTATAAGAAAATGCTTCAAAAGTATTTAGGTGTAGAAAAAGAGCTCACGTATAATTTAGTCCTAACATTTCCCTATGAGAAAAAAACATTAATGGACTTAAATGTTTAGTAATTAAATTTAGCCATTCCTTCAGGTCCCATAATAAGCACTTCAAATTTACTAGAAGTCAGGTTGTTTGTTGCAACAGGGAATGTGACTAGGTATGGAGTGCTCCAAGGATCAAGTTCTGGAAAGTAAACTTTATTGTGATGAGATATGTTTTTCCTAAGTTTAATTTTACCTTCATATTCAGAGCCGTTAATTTTTAAAACAGCTTTCCAATCAGAAGCTGACTGATCAAGTTTGTTTCTCTTTGTTCTTGGTGAGTAAAAAGTTAGAAAAAAGTCAGAGTGTCCTGATAAGTGTTTATCCATATCTTCTTTTTTAGAGGCTGCCTCTGCAGCGCTCCAGTTCTTAAACTGACTTTTGATGTTTAAATTGTTTCTCTGAATTTGAGGCGTTAAGAAAGTAATTTCAGTGTTAAATGAAAGATGAAGGCCGTCATACTCCTGTCTTTGCTTGGTTTGCTTACGCACTACTCGCTTTTGTTTTGAAAGGCTTAAAGGAGCCCACTCGTTTGTAAGTTTTGTGTTGATTGGTGCGTGGTTACAATTTGTAAACACTAAAATTGTTAAAAACAGGCTAAATATTTTCATTTAAGAATTCCTTTATTCTGGCAATAGCAGTTTCTTTTTCAATATCATTTAACACTTCATGCATGGAATGATCAAAGGAAACAATCTTTGACCGGCCTCTAAGCAGTTTTAATGCGTTTTGAGCATCGCAGATAGGGTCTTTTGTGGAAATGAGTGCAAGAGTTGGTGTTTTGGTAACTTGTTCTTTTAAGTCGTTAATTAAGTCTACCATGCCTAAAAAGAGGCGAGGTGAAATCTTAGAGTGTCGAACAGGGTCAGCCTTATAAATTTCTAAATACTCAGGGTCAGTGGATAATTGTTCAGGAGAAATTTCATTCCCTAAGGTTGCTCTAGGTAGAAGTTTTGCAAGTGCTTCAGCCCCGGCAGTTTTCCACCTTGGAGGGGTAAAGTTTAATTTTGTGCAAGGGTTTGAGAGGATGAGCCCTTTAATGTTTAGATCCTTTAAGAGGCCGAGTTGCTCAGCGCTTAGAGTTACTAAGCCGCCTAAAGAGTGGCTTAATAAAAAAAGGGGTCTTGAAGGGGCGTTAAGGTTTAGAATATTTAGCAGTTGAATAAGGTCTTTAATAAGCCAGTGGATGTCTCCGACATAACCCCTTTGGCCGCTAGATTTTCCATGCCCTGTCATGTCCCAAGAGATGACATCAACTGGGAGGTTGGACGTTATAGATTTACTTATATGGGTGTAAGCCTCAGAGTGCTCCCCAAGACCATGAGTGATGACAAGGGTGGCTTTTGACTCTTGGCTTTTATCTACTCTTCTCTGATAGAAGATTTTTCGAAGCTTATCAGTGCTTTCAAAAAAATGAGTGGTATTTTCTAGATTCTTCATATTGCACCTTTTGTTTCTTTGAGAGAGTTTAGCTCTGTTGTTGTAATAGCATTATTATAAATAGATATTGTAAAGAGTTTATCGCTTTTTTTAGGGTAGTCTACGTTATAGTGACATCCGCGGCTTTCTTTGCGAGCTAGAGCAGATTTAATGCACCACTTTGAAAAGAAAATAATATTTGTCAATTCAGAAGCATCACGCGTTTGAAACTCACTGACCCATTTCAAAGCCTGCGTTTCAATGGAAAGAATTTTTTCTAAAGCTTGCTCAAGTCTATTGGTTGAGCGTTGAATACCAACATAGTTCCACATAAGGGTTCGAACCTCATCCCACAAAGCGTTCACCAAAAAAAGGTCCTCAGTGCTGTCTTTTGCTGTATGTTCTTCTGCTGGCTCTATTTTTGAAGAGAGAAAAATACTGTCTTTAGAGTTTAGAATTTCTTTAGCGCAAAGATCTGCTGTAACCAGGCACTCAAGTAGTGAATTTGAGGCAAGTCTGTTTGCCCCGTGAAGACCAGTGTAGCCACATTCTCCAATAGCAAAAAGATTGGGGACGACTGTTGAGGCAAGGTCAGCGTTTGTTTCTATCCCTCCACAAGTGTAGTGGGCTGCAGGGATTACAGGGATGGGGTCTTTGCTAATATCAAGGCCAAGCTTAAAACACCTATTATAGATCGTTGGAAATCTTTTTTGTAAATAACTTGAAGAGTGGTGTGTGATGTCTAGATAGACGCAGTCTTTGCCTGTTGATTTTATTTGATGCTCAATGGCTCTGCTGACAACATCCCTTGGGGCTAGCTCTCCGTCAGGATGAAAATTAAAAGCAAAGCGTTCTTTTTTGTTATTTATTAACTTGGCCCCTTCTCCCCTTAAGGCTTCAGAGATTAAGAAATTTCTGGCTTGTAAGTGGTAAAGGCATGTTGGGTGAAACTGAACCATTTCAAGGTTTTTAATTGTTGCTCCAAGATCATGGGCAATCTTTAGGCCATCCCCTGTAGCGCCCTCCCAGTTTGAAGTGTATAAGAAGGCTTTTCCTGCGCCACCTGTGGCTAAAACTAAATGTGAGCAGACTATCTGAACTCTTGAGCAGGTCTGAATATCTAAAAGTTGAATGCTAAAGAGCTCTTCTTGTTTGTTTGTGCTCACAACCATTGTGTTTGGAGTGAATGAGCAAAATTTAGAAAGTTCAGTTTCTTGCAGTTTATGCAGTAAAAACTCATGAAGTGCTCGGCCTGTTTGGTCATCCACATGAAGAATCCTTCTTTGGTGGTGGCCGCCTTCTTTTCCGAGGCTTACTTCAGAGCCCACGCTGTCAAAATGCATGCCCTCGGCAATAAGCTCTTCAATAAGAGCGGGGCCGATTTCTAATATTTTTTGTACATTTTCCTCTATACAAAGCCCGTCTCCAGCAGCAAGGGTGTCGCGAAGGTGATTTTCTATGCTGTCGGTGCTGGACACTGCAGCTGCTACACCCCCTTGGGCTCGCCATGTATTTGTTTGAATTAAAGGCCCTTTTGAGATGATCAGGGAAGAAATTTTTTTCTGCGCTAATTCATAGGCAGCCATAAGGCCAGCTAGCCCAGAGCCTATGATAACAACCTGTTTCGTCTCTTTTTCCATACGGTCAGTATACACGGAAGTGTTCATTTATAATCGCTTCAATTCCTTGCGTCAGCAGGGTTTTAATCGTTATGATATGAAAAGAGTGTTGGAGGCTATGATGGCTAAAAAAGTAGTGATTTTTATACTAGGGATGTTCTTGTTAAGTACAGCATGGATGGGTGTAATATCTTCTGTAAAGAAGCAGCAGGAAGTTGCGCAAAAAGAGAATATGCCTGTTAAATTTAATTTAGTGCAATCCCGCTGGGAAAGACTGTCTAATTTTCATGCAAAAGGCCCGAAGGGGCTTAAGAAGCCTGCGGAGTTTTTATTTAAGTTCTCAGGTATGGACCTGAACCTTGTTGAGTCAAAGTATGAGGAGTCTTTAGGTGATGATTTTTACCTTGAGGTGAAGAAGGCGTATTTGGATGCGGGGAAAACAACAGTCTTCTTTACGCTAAACTCAAGCAGTAGAGGCCAATACTTAGTTAGGGCTATCAAGAATGAAACTGAAGTTGAGGCTGTGGGGTTTGAACTTGATTCAGTGCTAAACTACTTAAGGCAGGGGCTTGAGCAGAATGAGTGGTTTTTGGTTGATTCAAAAAACCGGGTTGTGGCGTCAGATGTAAAGGCTTATGTTGGTGAGCCTCATAATGGTGGGGACTCTTTTGAAGAATATAAATTTGCGGTTTTAGGAAAGGGCTACACTTTTTCGGTCTTAAAGCCTAAAGGTGTAAACTTAGCACTGGCTAACTTCATGGGTGTTTTAGGTATTTTTCTAATTCTAAGTGCTGTTTATGTTTACACTGAAAATGGTGGTGCGAGTGAGATGACTGACTCAGAAGAGGCTCCTCTTTCAGTAACGCCAGACATGGTGGCTGCTAAGTCTAAGCCAGAGGCTGTATTCACAGAAAACGAAATGGTTGAAGATGTGCGAATGGTTGATTTAACTAACACGCGTAAAGAGGGTGAGGCGAGTTTAGACTATACAGACTTCTTAATTGATAACCCAATTTTAGGGGGTGCCCCTAAGGTTGCAGAGCAGCAAGAAGTGGTAGTGGCAAAAGAGGATAAAGTTCAAGTGCAGGCTCAAGAAATCGAAAGAGTTAGTTCAGATGACTGGGTTAAGCTTGCTGAAGAGTTGAGTGCTAATATTGATAGGTTTACTCAAAATCTAGAAGAGGGCAAAGATTCAGAAGACACTAAGGTTGAGGTTTAATTTTTTTTATAGAGGTTTAAGTAGTTGAAGTTATCAATTGGCCTTTTAACAGGTTTAGAGCACCAAACATTAGGTGCTTTTTTATTGCACTTAGATTGTGAGATTAGAACATACTCTAAGCTTACAAGTTTTCTGTCAGATGCAATTTCACATAAATTTGATTTGATTTTTGTGGGAGAGACTTTTCTAAAAACAGAAGAAGACTATCAGAGACTAAGGCTACAGTTAGGCAGAAGTTCGGAGAGTTCGCCAAGGGTGATCTTTATTGCTGAGTCTCAAAAAGTATTTAAACTTCCTCACTCAGGGGTTGTATATTCTGAAGACTACAACGCTATTAAAAAAATATTGGAAGATACAAAAAGCCTTGGTTCTAGTGGTCTGCCAGACCAGGTTGCACACACAGATGAAGAGGTTATTGAAGTCTTAGATGAAGAGGTTATTGACTCTGGCTTTGAGAAAAAAACAGATGCAATATTAAGAATTAAAAGGTGTAACTCAGTAGATGAAATAGGTGTGGCCCTTGTGGACGCCTTAGGCAATATAGTTGAGAGTGGAAGGCGGGGGCTCTTTTTTAAGTACTTATCAACGTACTGTAGTTTGGTTGCTCTTTCAGGATTTAACTTTCCGGCAAAAAAAGTTAATGGAATTGGTTTAAATTTTTCAGGGTCTAAAGAGTTTAAAGCTCAGCAGCATTTGTCGCAATTAAACTACGTTCCAGCTTTTAATAAAGTGATTGAAAGAGTTTTTGGTCACACCAATGTAGAAATTAAAACACTTGAAGTTGATGGTGAGGTAAAAGGTGTTTTGGTTTATGAGTTGGCAGCAAAAGGCAGTGTAGATGCAGATCTGCAGATACTTTGTGATTATGCAGAAGCGCGTCTTTCAACAGTAATATATAAGCATAAGTATTTACAAAACAAAGTGAATGACGATCTTACAGGTTGCATTTTAAGAGAAGGTTTTTTTAATCAGCTTCAAAACGAGGTTATGAGAGCAAAGCGTGTGCTTCTTCCTGTAACAGTGATGTTGTTTGAAATAGACGGATTTTATGGGGTGAAGACAAAATATAATGAAGAGAGAGTGAAAACTTTGTTAAAGAGCTTTGCACAGTTGTTAAAAGACAATGTGAGGCATAACGATTCAGTGGGGCGTATTGGTGAATGTAAATTTGCAGTTTTATTTCCGCACATGTCGACGGCTGATGGCTTACTTAAGGCTGGTAAGATGTCAAAACAGATTGCGCAGACTAAGTTCTTTAATGATATGAAAACAAAGCTAGTCTGTTCAACTTCAATTGTACTGGGGACTTACCCGTCACAAGTTTCTTCAGCTGATGAGCTTGTTTCATCAATAGAATCGATGATGTCTCATAGAGAATCTTCAGGGACAACAGTGGCTTTAAATGTTAAGCCTGGGTTTAAGAAAGACTTTGAGGAGATGAGTTTGCCGGCCTCAGCAATGAATCAAAAAA
>JBOEFV010000053.1:48651-59092 GCA_050633065.1 Bdellovibrionales bacterium | reverse complement strand
GAAAACTTCTAATGGACATCAAGGGGCTTGAACAACACCTTAAGAAAGATACAAATGATTCTTTGTTTATTGTGTCAGGTGAAGACTTGTACCTAAAAGCTGAAGCGGAAGAACTTATCAGAAATCATTTTAAAGAAAAAGAACTCGAGCTTGATCTAGAGTCCTACACTGCTCCTCAAATGGACTATGATAAATGCTTAGACTCTTTACAGATGCTATCGTTCTTTTCTTCAACAAAGCTTATTCATGTTAAAGCAGTAGACAAGGCAAATATAAAGTTTTTAGAAAGTATTCAGAGCTTTTATGAGCAAGGAAATGTAAGTGGGCTGATTGTTGTTTTAAGTTTTACAAAGATTGATAAGAGAAAAAAAGCAATAAAGGCTCTTTTGACAAAAGGGGTTTCTGTTGAGGCAAAGAGTCCTTATGACAATCAGGTTGAGGGTTGGATTAAGTACATTGCCAATAAAGAAAAGCTTAACTTAAAGAGTGAGGCGATTTCGTATTTAAATTTTTTAGTGGGCCCTTCTTTAGTTGAAATTTCTAAAAGTATTCAAAAGCTAAAAGATGTTTTTGGAAAAGACCCTGTTGAAAGAACAGATGTTCAAGATTTTATTTCTAAAAATGGGGAAGAGGACGTTTTTAAAATCTGTGACCTTCTAGGTAAGGGGCAGGTTACAGAGGCGATGTTAAGCTTAGAGTACGCTCTTAAACATGGGGCTAACAGCATTGGGGCTTTAAGTTTGTTTCATAGACATTTTAAAATCATTGAAGGGATTTTAAAAGAGCAAAAAAGAGTTAAAGAGGGCGGTAGAGGCCTTTCTCAAAAAGATTTGGCTGTAAAAGTAGGTGTTCCGCCGTACTTTTTTACAAACTACGCGTCTCAAACTAGAAGTTGGAGTCTTGAAAAAACAAAAGATGTTTTTAGGGCTTTAGAGGCTGCGGATAAATCATTAAAATCAACAGGTTTAAAAGAGGCGACAGTTTTTGCTGCTTTTTTTATGGAGTTTTCAAGAATTCTTGGAGAAAGAAAAGGTTTAAGAAGTCTTTCAGATGCTTTAGGGTAGAGTCCTTTATAAACTAACTGTGTCGCAGCCGTTAAATTTTGCAAAGGATTTAAGTTTAGATTCAAGACCATTAAGGTTTTGAACTTGGCGGGGCTGTTCGTAGTGAACTGACTTAACTTCTAGTTTTTTTATTTTTTTATTAGCCTTACAGTCAATGCGTGCAATTGGAGTAGGGCCTTTAAAAACTGGAAGGCAAAAATAGCCATACTTTCGTTTTTTCTCAGGCACATAGCATTCAATTTGGTAATCAAAATTAAACAATGTGAGAAGTTTTTTTCTTTGAATTACTAAGTTGTCAAAGGGTGAGAGTATTAGAACTTTTGAAGTTTTTTTTGGTTTGCTCTCCAAAGAACTTGAGAGTGCAAAGTAGGTCTCGGGCAAGTTTTTTACTTTTACCTGAATGACCTCATGAGAGGCTTTCATTTTTTGTAATTCTTGTTCAACCCTTTTTTTAAGGTCATTTTTTCTAAGGTAGGAGATTTCGCCGGCTGTTGCTAGGCCGTGATGTCTTAATGTTCTGTGTATTAAAAAGCGAGCGTACTCTTCTTCACTTGGCATTCTGATGTCAACAGAGCTTGGAATCACTCGTTCGGGTAAATCATAAACCTTTTGAAATCCTTCTCTGTGAGAGACCTCCAACTTTCCTTCAAGGAAAAGTCGTTCAAGAGCATATTTTGTGGATTTTCCCTCGGCCCATCCAAGGTTTACTTTAGTGCCTTTAAAGTCTTTTGAGCGCAGTGGCCCTTCAGTGCGGATACGTTTTAAGACAGAGTTCATAAGCTTTGTATCCTTAGGGAGATAGCCTTTTTTTCTAAACTCTAGCTTCATAGGCAGTGTATAGCGATAATCTTTCATAGGTAAAAAGGAGGCTGCGTGACTCCAGTACTCAAACACTTTTCTTGCTTTAACTAGGTCGTCTAAGTCTGTAGGTTTGTATTTTGCATTTCTTGACCAAAAAACGTGGTGATGTGCTCTTTTGACAACTGCAAGAGTGTCGATTTGGACATAGCCAAGATGTTCAATGATTTGAAGGGGTGTTAAGGTCGGCCCTGCTAGACGCTGGCTAGCTAGAGTAAGTTGTTGAGCTTCTTTTAGAGAGATGTTCTTAATCAAGGTTACCGACCGATTTGTTCGGCTAAATAATCTTGAAGTTCTATAAGGGGTCGATGAGAGTTATCAATCTGGTAGTAAGTGATGATTTTCAGATCTGGGGAAAGAACGCCAAATTCCCGAGTTTCAAAATTGTATTTAAAGTAACCGTTATCCTCCTGCCTTTTTATGAGAATTGCGGGCTTATCAGTTGATTCGAAAAACTCTACAGCAAGTTGCAGGTACTCCTCTGGTGTTTCAAGGCCCATCTCTTTTTGGCCATGTTTTTTAAAGTGAGTTTTTAGACTGCGGCTGTTCTTCCATGCAGTAGGAGTTATAGACGTATCTTCATCAACTCGCGCTTCAAAGTTACTTTCTCTCCATGCCTTTTGAGTGCCGCCGAAGGAATAACTTATTAAGAGGTCAATGTACACAGTTGTTAGGGCGTCGTAGAGTTTAGCCTTTTGGTAGAGATCATTTGCGTGTGCAATTCGAAACTCCATTGAAGTATTAGCAAGAATTCTTCCTTTGTAAATGTCGTGTACACTAATGAAGTGATCAGCACTTCTAAGCTGTGCGGGGACGGTCATTTTGTCTCGAGTCTCTAGATCAAGCTCCCATGACTTTAAGCCTGCGCGGCTAAGCCCTACGATAGAAAGATTATTTGCGCTGTCATATCTACCAAGTTGAACAGTCGAACTAACGTAGTAATTAATAGCTTTGGTCACCTCGGGGTGAAAGAACTGAGAGAAAAAAGGAAGTTCTGTTCTTTTTAAAGCATCTAGTTGAGCTGAAAAGACAGTAAAGTCTTTTTCTAAGTGTAGATCGGGTAAGGACTCGGAATAACCTTTAAAGACAGGCCTGACAAGTCTGTGGCGCCCATTAGAGTCTTTTCCTAGAGCTAAAAAAGGAGTTAACCCAACTTTAAATAACTCATATTCAATTAAATCAGACTCATCGTAATGAACTTTGGAAATGCCTTTATGAGAGGTTGTGGGAAAAGGATCTGTGACAAATACCAACTGCCCATTTGAAAGTTCTGCCAAATAGAATCCGTAAGTGTCTTTAAGAGCCTTATCTGAAATTCTTGAAATAGACACTTCCGGCAAGGAGATTTTCTTTCGGCCCCATTTTTGGAAAAAACGATCTCTTACCAGATCTGTAGGAGGGTGTATGACGATTTCTTTTTGGGAGGGGGGAGGGGTGATTCTAATTCTGTTAAAATTAATACCTTCAATGAGTATGGCGTCAACCTCTGTTGAGTTTCGGGGGGATAGTAGTGAATCGTAGAAGTCTGGCTTGTGATCACCATGATACTTGGTAACAGTTGTATGAAACTCTTGTTCTACTTCGGCTAAAGTGTAGGGGGATTGTTGGATTTTATTAAGTATGCTCTGGCAAGATAGCGAGGCGTGTACGCTAAAGGGGAAAGCAAGGGTGAGGGCTGTAGTTAAGATAAGAGGGTATTTCGTTGTCATTCTAAAAAGAGTATATCTTTAATGAATGGACTGTAGAACGAGACTGTTACTTTTTGGTAAACTCTACGGCCGTGTCTAATGTTTAAACGTATTTTTAGTGAGGTAAAAACAAAAAAACCAGCTTGGAAGAGCTGGTTTTTAACTATTAAAACTATAAAGTTTTAAATTAAGAAGCTTTAGTGAGTCTAACCGCTAAGCGACCAATTTTTCTTGAAGCTTTATTTTTGTGGAAAACGCCTTTTTTGGCCGCTGTATCCATTTTGCTTGTGAATGCTGTAAATAGTGCTTTAGCGTCTTCAAGCTTACCTTCAGCAATTGCTGCTAAAGTCTTTTTTTCAAGAGTTTTAACTGTAGATTTGATTCTAGTGTTAACAGCAGTTTTTTTGATAGTTTGTCTTGCTCTTTTATCTGCAGATTTATGATTTGCCACAATGTGCTCCTTAGGGGATCATATTAATAAAGTTAAAGACGAATAGCTATCATAGTGAACAGGGGCTGACAAGTATAATGACCAATTCTGACCAGGCTGAAGCCTCTAAAGGCGTAGAGAAACAGGATAAAAGCAGTGACGGGCAAAAAAGCCTGTTATTCTCAGCACTTGGCATGGGGGCAGGGACCCTTATAAGCCGTGTATTAGGGCTTTTTAGAGATGCTGCATTAGCTGCATTTTTTTCAAAAACGGTCCTGGACTGCTTTGCTATAGGCTTCAGACTCCCTAACTTCTTTAGGAGAGTCATGGGGGAGGGGGCGCTGTCAGTCAGCTTTATACCAAGTTACCTTGAGCTGAAGATCAAAGACCCTATAGAAGCCGAAAAGCTTAAAAATGTGACTTTTAGTTTCTTGTTTTGCCTCTCTGCTCTTTTGTGCATTTTGGGCACTCTGTATATAGGCCCGCTTTTAAACCTTATTATTGATAAGGAGAGCTTTTCAACAGATCCGGCTAAATTTGAATTAGCTGTGAGAATGGCAAAGTGGATGTTTGGATACTTATTCCTTGTCACTCAGTTCGCTTACTTTATGTCCGTGCTCAATGCTCATAAGAAATTTTGGGTCGCTGGGGTTGCACCAGCTTTTTTTAATCTTGGGTTTTTAGTATTTATATTTCTACCATCAGAATATGTGTTCTTTACAGGGCAACAACTTACTTGGGGTGTTTTGTTCGGTGGAGGCTTACAGGTTTTAATTGTTGGCTTAAGCTTTGTAAAACATTTTGGGTTTCCAAAGTTTAACTTTAATATGCTCTTTAAGCCTTTTAGAAGAGTGCTTCTTGCAACAACACCAAGTCTTTTTGGAATTGGTGTTTTACAAATGATTAGTCTTGTGAACATTAATCTTTGCAGCCGTGTAGGGGACGGAGCTCATGGTTACTTATACTTTGCAGATAGAATTTTAGAGCTCCCCCAGTCTTTAATTGCAGTGAGTCTTGGAACGGCAATGCTTCCAAGTCTAACAGAGATGTGGATTAAAAGCCGTAAAGATTTTGATTCAACATTAATAAGATCTCTTCGTGTGTATTTATTCTTTGGTGTGCCATCAGCGCTAGGTTTGTTTTTCTTATCTCTTCCAATCACTCAACTTCTCTTTCAAAGAGGCGCTTTTGGGTTAGAAAGGTCTGTTGAGGTGGCGTCATTAGTGCAAATTTATGGAGGCCTTCTTGTTGTAAGTGGTCTAAGCAGAATCTTACTTCCAGTTTATTACTCTTTTAAAAATACTTGGTATCCAGCAGTGTCTGCAGTTTTAGTTTTAGTCTCTCATTATTTTTTAGGGAGAGTTTTTGTTGAGGAATTTGGACTTCCAGGAGTGGCGCTAACAACACTAGTTTCTGGAGCGGTAAATTTTGGCCTTCTGCTTTTAGGTTTAAAGCTTTTTATTGGAAGAGCGTATGTTTTTGATATTTTAAAATCTGCTCTTAGTCTGTCTCCAGTTTTTTTAAGTCTTACAGGGTTTTTATGGCTTGTAAGAGGCTACATACCTGTAGAAAAAACTTTCATGGGAGCTTTACTTATATGCGCCGTCATAGGTGGATCCGTACTGCTGTACTTTGCTTCAGCTGTAGTCTTTAAAGTGGATGAGGCTAAGATCTTTAAAAAAATCTTAGCAAAAGTTTTATAATACAGCCTTACACCTTAGTGGGCGTTTAATTGTAGGATCAAATTCAACCGCATTTCTTTGGTCGATCTCTACTGTAGATGTGAACCTTTCAGAAAGAATTATTCCTGGTTTTTCACGGACTAGATGTACTCTTATAAGGCTCTCTTTATGAATTTTTCGATCTGTAATTTCTGCAAAAAACTCAACAGTATACTTTCGGCTACCTCGTGAAATGCTAAATAAGTGAAGAACAATATTTCCGTGGTACCTTCTAGCGTACTGGACAGGCTCACTAATTAGAGGTCTTTGCCCTTCAATATTTGAGATAGTCATAGTGTGGTTAAGAGCATCATAAAGAGCGTGTTCTCCGTTAACTGTTGTGACGGCAAAACTTCTTTCTGGAGCGGCTCTTTTTGTAAACTCATCAACTAAAATGGATGATCTAAATTCATGTCCTAAAAAAGTGCGGTGGCTTCTTTGTACGAGCTCGGCCCTCGAAATAGAATTTGTTTCGATAAGCTCAGCCCCCTGTTGAAAGGCAACTGTTGAAACCGTTAGGGTGAAGTTTTCTTTTGCTGTATTAAAAGAATAAGAGTGTTTGGTGGAAGAGACAGTTTCTGAGCCTGTTATGTTAGTGATGACAATATTTGTCTCTCCAGAGGCCTTAAGCTGTCCATTAATGTCAAAAACACTTAAGACTTGAGTTTTGGCATTGTAGTGAACTCTTTGACCATTATTAGTGAAAACCTCAAAGCTTCCGTTTTCAGTTACTTCAGCGTGAGTTGTGGCTGTTATAAGGAGGCTTACGCAGATAAATAGCTTATATATGATGTGTTTCATAGTGTTTACAGAGCAGGTACTATGCCTTGTTTAAAGGTATTGGGCCAGCAGCTTTTGAAGGTTTTCGTTTGTGGAGAGTTTTGATTTTTGCCAATAGTTCTCTAATTGATCAAGGTGGAGTTCAGAGGCTTGTTTCTTGTCAGCCTCAATAAGTTTAAACATTTCATTATAGCGTAAGTTGTATTTCTCTAAAGCAAACTCAAGGTTTTTTTCAGGGCTGATTTTAAGGTGTCTGGCGACTTGAAGGAGAGTAAAGAAGACGTCACTGAACTCTTCAAAAGTTTTACCACTCCCATTTTGAGACAGGACTTCTTCAAGCTCACTTACCTCTTCTTTTAGTTTTTGAAATGCGCCCTGGGCGTTGGGCCAGTCAAAAATCTCTCTATCACGAAGCCCTACATCTATTGCCTTATCTAATATTGAGGGGTTTTTACTCATGTGGCCCTTTCTTTTATGTGTGAAACTCTGGAGTCTAAGAGGTTTCTACTCCAAAGGAGGCTCGGGTCCAAGGATATTGGTATAAAATGCAGCAATTTTTAGGCTAAAAAGCCGATAAAGACTTGTAATTCCTAGGTTAGTTTATAATTTACTATTAAATCTATGGTATAATACAAATTGGAAATAGGTGGGGTATGGCAAACGATAAAGATTCTAAAAAGAAAGGTTCAGGCCCTGAATACCGTAAGCGATTTGTTGAAAGTGATGAAACTAAAACTTTTTCATCATGGGTTAAGGACTGGCAGTCAGAAAACTACCTGCTGAACGCTCTTTTTGGAAGTAAACATGAAAAATTTAGAGTTGGAAGGATGCTATTTTGCCTAGCGTTTTCTTTTGTCTTTTCTTTTTTGCTAACCTTTGAATTAAACCTTAATTCAACTGTAAAACTTGGAGAGGTTGCAAGTCGTACAATCAGGGCTCCCTTTGATTTTGAAGTTACAGATATTGGGGCTACAAGAACAAGTCAGACTAAGGCTGTAGCTCAAGTTCCCTTAGTTTTAGACTACTTTCCAAATACATATGAAAAGCCTTTAGAAGATATTAGAGGGGTTTTTTCAGTCTACAGAGCGCGGCTAGCAAACGGCAAAGAAGATGAGGCAACATTTATAAAGTCTTATAAAAAAGAATTTGAAGATAGCCTTGGGGTTTCTTTATCTGAGAGGACTTTTAAATGGATTGTTAGAAAGAAATTTAATGAAAGCGTTGAGAGCGTTGTTATTGAGGCTTTAGAAAATTGGTCAACTTCTTATATGATTGATAAATCAATGCTTAATGAGGGCGTTAGCAATGGCTATGCTTTAGTGCGTACTATTGGGCACTCAGGAGAAGCTATTGGTGAAGAGCAAAAGCTTGATCTTGATAATATTAAAACCCTAATGAGCTATGCAAGGCTTGATGAAAAACTCACTGGTGGTCAGAGCTTTAGTAAGTATGACAAGAAAAAGCTGGCAGAGCTTTTAAAGCAATTTAGAGTGGCAAACTTAAGTATCAACAGGACTGTTTTTTCAAAAAGGAAAACAGAGGCTAAAGAAAAAGTTTTACCAGTTGTGATCTCTGTTAAGCAAAACCAAGTGATTTTAAAAGAAGGGTCTTTAATACAGGATCAAGATGTTCTCTTAGTGAGTGAAGTTGTAAGGCTTAAAAGCAGTTTAAAAAAGAGAAGTAAGGTGTTGATCTTAACTCTTCTTTTATCACTAATTTTAATTGTTGGGATCTCACTTTTAAAGAAAAGGTTTGATTTTAGTATGCCGGAGGCAAAACAAGACTTTTTAGTTTTGTTTGCCATAGGGACAATAGGTTTAATCATCATTAAGGTTTCTATATTTTTGTTTGAAGGAGCTCTTTATCAAAAATTTGGAAACACGCTCCCGTCTGAAGTTATAATTTTACTTTCGCCTTTTGCAATGCTTGCGATGCTTGCCTCATTACTGCTAAAGTCAAGACAGCTGCTGTGGCTGTTTATCGTTTATTACTCTGTTGGATTAAGTTTTCTAGTTTCTGATAAGTTCTCATTCCTACTTGTTTCTTTAGTTGCAAGTATGGCTGCGATTAGAGCGTTTTCAGTTTGTAAATCTAGAAAGGATTTTTACCTAGCTGGTTTTGTCTCAGGTGTTATCGTAGGCTTGTTTGCTGTAATGGTTCACGCTCTTAAGATTGAGAGCTTTGCTGATATAAATCTAACATCATTAGGGCTTGTGTTTTCTGCATCAGTTGTTGGCGGGCTTTTAAGTTCAATCTTTGCTGTTACGTTAGTTCCTCTTTTTGAAACAGTATTTGATATTATGACAGATTTAAAGTTATTAGAGTTGTCATCTCTTTCCCATCCTCTTTTAAAAGAGTTAATGGTTAGAGCTCCAGGGACTTATCATCATTGCATGGTTGTGGGGAGTATGGTTGAGGCTGCTTGTAATGAAATTGGAGTAAACGGCTTACAAGCAAAGGTTATGGCTTACTTTCATGATGTTGGTAAAATGGAGCATGCGGCTTACTTTATTGAGAATCAAAGAAAGAATATAAACCCTCATGATAACATCTCTCCATATTTGAGTAAGACGATCATTATTGCCCACGTTAAAGACGGGGTGGAGATAATTGCAAAGCACAAGCTTGGAAAAGCTATTATGGCAGGTGTTAAAGAGCATCACGGAACAACACTCATCTCATACTTTTATAAAAGAGCTCTTAACAGGGCTGAAGAAGGACAGGTCGTTAAGGAAAATGAATTTAGATACCCTGGGCCAAAACCTCAGTCTAAAGAATCAGCAATTTTAATGATTGCGGACAGTATTGAGGCGGCAGCAAGGTCAATTGATGAACCTTCACCACTTAGAATTCAAAACCTGATAGATCACATGGTGGATTCAAAATTCCAAGATGGGCAGTTGAATGAGTGTAACATTACTTTTGCGGAGCTTACAAAAATCAAAGCTGTTTTTTATAGGGTTCTTGTAGGGGTTTATCACCACAGAGTAGATTACGCCAAAGATAAGACGATCAAACCGGGCAAGGTTAAAGAGCCACAAACGGTGAGCTTAGGAAAGTCAGGAAAGCAGTAATGATAGAACTTGGTTTTTCAGTTTTAACTGAGAATGAGCGTGTATACAAAAACTTTTTAGAAGAGTGGTTTTTAGAGGTTCAAAAAGTTTTGAAATCTAAAAAAGGGTTGTTAAACAAAGAGCGCTTAAAAGCTTTTGAAATGTCGGCAGTCTTTGTGCCTAAAAAACAGATTAAGAAGTTAAATAAAGAGTTTCGGGCTAAAAATAAAGAAACAGACGTTCTCTCGTTTGATGGGGACGGGATGGTCTCTTTGGGTGAGCTTATTTTTTGTATGGAAGTGATCAAGGATAAAGCTAAATCGGCTAAACTTCCTATTAAGTACTACCTTGCAATGCTTATGACTCACGGGATTTTGCACCTTTTTGGCTACGATCATGAGTTAAATGAGGCTGAAGAGCTTAAAATGTTTAAGCTTCAGGATGAAATCATGAGAAAAGTCGCATCGAAACTTGCGCCAAACTATAAAACGTCATTTGATATCCTTTAAGAGAAAATATCGATAAGGGGACCTGTATTCATGGCACTTCAAGTAGAGGCTTTAGATGTAGAGCGCAGTTTAAAAGAGATACTTTCTAAGGTTGATGAACTTCGGGGGTTTCTTTGAAATCACTGAAAAAGAAAAACGAATCAAAGACTTAGAAGAAAAATCTCAAAGCCCTAAAATTTGGGGCAACCCAAAAGAAATGGAAAAACTCAATAGAGAAAAAGCAGCTCTTAATTCAGTTGTAAAAGAATTCTCTAGTTTAAAGACAAAGGCTGATGATGCTCTTGTTTTATTAGAAATGGCTATTGAGGGTGAAGATGAAGATGACTTTTTAGAGGCTA
>JBOEFV010000053.1:0-48634 GCA_050633065.1 Bdellovibrionales bacterium | reverse complement strand
GGTGGAACAGAGGCCTGTGACTGGGCTAATATGCTTTTTAGAATGTACTCGCGTTATGCAGACCAAATGGATTTTAAGCTAGAAGTTTTAGAAGCTACAGAGGGTGAGGAAACAGGTTTAAAATCAATCAGTTGTTTAATTGAGGGTCCATACGCTTATGGCTTTTTAAAAAATGAAATTGGTGTACACAGGTTAGTAAGAATTAGTCCTTTTGACTCTAATGCAAAAAGGCATACAAGCTTTGCTTCAATTTTTGCTTGGCCTGAAGTGAACGATGACATTGACATAGACATTAAAACAGAAGATTTAAAAGTTGATACTTATAGAGCGAGTGGTTCAGGCGGGCAGCATGTTAACAAGACTGATTCAGCAGTAAGAATCACACACAAGCCTTCAGGGGTTGTGGTTCAGTGTCAAAAAGAGCGCTCTCAACATGGAAATAGAGACAGGGCCATGAAGATGTTAAAGGCTGCTTTATATGAGCTTGAGCTTGAAAGAAAACAGGCTGAAAAAGATGAGGCGGCTTCTGGTAAAAAGATCAATGAGTGGGGGAGTCAGATTAGATCGTATGTCCTTCACCCTTATAGAATGGTTAAGGATCATAGGTCTGGGCATGAATCTTCAGCTGCGGATAAAGTTTTAGATGGTGAGCTTCAAGGCTTTATAGAGGCTGAGTTAAGGCGTTCAGCAGAAGAGGCTAGTTAAAGCATGAAAAACTTTTGGTTCATCAGTATTGTTGTAAAGCTAAGTGGTCTAATTAGGCCAATAACGCTATCAAGTTTTTTGTCTGTTTTAAGTCTTACAGTTGGGGTTGCAACACTTTTGGTTTCAATGGCCTTGGTTGATAGTTATGAAAAGTCCTTTAAAGAAAGTATCCAGTCAATTTTTTCTCACGCTGTTTTATATCCCAATTATGATGCTAAAGAGACGGTTACTGAAATTGAAGAAAATCTTTTAGGGGCTTATAAAAAAAATTTGATGATCTCAGAGTCACACAAGAAAGAGGGGCTTTTAGCCTACGGTGGAAAAGTATCGGGTGTGGTTTTAGAGGGTGTTAATCAAAACACTATAGAGGCAGTGATTGATTTTAGATCAAAGATTACAGAGGGTGAATTTGTTTTAGACGGGGTTGAGGTTGAAAAAAGCCCTAGTGTTCTTATTGGAAAAGAGTTGTATAAAAAATTTGGCCTTTCTATAGGGAAGGTTTTTTCTGTTGTGATTCCTCAAGCAAGCTATTCTGGTGAAGAGGGATTTTCTAGGAAGGTCTTTACCTATAAAGTAGGTGGTGTGATTGATTTAGGAAGGCACTCCTACAATAGAAGGTTTATTGTAATGGATAAAAGCCATGTGAATAAAGCCAGTGGCAAGAGTCCTGAATTCTTCTCCGAGGTGAGGGTTAAGCTTACAGAGGGTGATGAGGCAGATATTTTTAAAAGAAAAGTACTCAATGCCTTCCCTGAAACGTACTGGGTTCAATCATGGAGAGATAAAAGTGGTGGACTGTTAGAGGCTATTAAGATTGAGAGATGGGTGATCTTTTTTTTAGTTTTGATACTTGTGGTTGTTGCCGCTTTTAATGTGAGTACAAATTTATATTTAAATTTAGCAAAAAGGCTGAAGGAGTTTTCTGTACTACAGACCATTGGAATGTCTAAGAGAAAGATTTCACAGTTTATGATTTTAAATGGTTTCTTGTTAGCATGCATGGGGCTGTTTTTCGGTCTACTGCTTGCTTTAGTGGTTATGGCACTTTGTAACTATCTTTTAACAAGTGGCTTTTTTGTGCCTCCAGAGGTTTATAAACTCACCTCTATTGAAATAAAGTTGTCGATGTCTAAATTTATAGTGGTGAGTGGGGCAACCTTTTTACTTTGCCTACTGGCCTCACTTGCGCCAGCGCTTAGTGTTTTTAAACTCTCAATAGTAAAAGGATTGCGTTATGAGTAATTTACTTGAAGTTCAGAATGTGACTAAAACTTTTAAAACGGGGCCTGATGCCACAAAAGTTTTAAATGGATTAGATTTATCACTGTCAAAAGGTGAGTCTTTGGCTATTGTTGGAGGTTCTGGAGCAGGAAAATCAACACTTCTTCATATTATTGGAACATTGGAAACGCCAACAACAGGACGTATTTACTTTGATGGTGAAGACGTTAGTGGCTGGGATGATTCAAAACTCTCAGCTTTTAGAAATCAAAACTTAGGTTTTGTTTTTCAATTTCATTATCTTTTAAACGAGTTCACAGCTTTAGAGAACGTAGCGATGCCAGCAAGAATCGCAGGACTTTCAAAAGCAGAAAGCCTTGATAAGGCGGCAACCTTATTAGCGTCCTTAGGGGTTGAGCACAGAGAGACACACTTTCCAAATACTTTAAGTGGAGGAGAGCAGCAGAGGGTAGCTGTAGCAAGGGCTCTTATTATGAATCCAAGTTTACTCTTAGCGGATGAGCCAACAGGAAATCTGGATAAGGCAAATTCCGGCATAATTCAGGATTTATTTTTAAAGGTGGTTGATGATTTTAACGTGGGCTTGATCACTGTAACTCATGACCAGAAATTTGCCTCAGCCTTTGCTAGGACGAAAAACATGAAAGATGGCCTCTGGGCTTAAATGTAAAAAGAAGAGGCGGAGGGGCTGAAAATTGTCACCGGTGCTGTAAAGAGTTCTTACTTCTCTGTTGAAAAACCTGTCTTAGCAAAGGGTAAAGAGTGGTACAGATTGTGCTTCTTTAGCCTATGCGAGGTAGAAGATAATGAGGGCGATATTTAAGATAATTAGTGTGGTGTGCTGTTTGTACTTGGCGGCTTGCCAAAACAGAGTTGTGGATAGTGACCCGCAGCTTGGGGTTGAAAAGAGTGCTCTCATGAAAAGAGTTGAGGTTGCAAAAGTTCAAATTCAGGCTAATGAAGACATTGTTGATGTTTTTGCTCAGATTAGAACAGGGGTTCGTCAGATAGGGAGTTTGTTTGGAACGCAGTCATCAACTTACACGCCTTTTGATACAGTTAAGAATATCTTTGAGGATTTTGGCGGAGGAATACCGGAAATAGAAGAAAAGAATCAATATGTAATTCGTAAAAGTATTAAAATCTCCAACACGTCGGATTCGTGTAAAGAGTTTGATGTCTACGCCATGCTCGTAGATCAAAAAGTTGATGAGAAAACATTAGATGTTGAGGGGCAGGAGCTGAGTTACGCTATACAGGGCTGTGATATTACAGAGAAAACTAAAATTTTAGGGCTTAGTTGGTCTAAAGATGGAATTTCCTTTCGTGTGGAATCTGAAACAATTAAGCGCCTTATAGACCCTAGAAAGTATGAGGAAGGTATTAAGAATAGTCTTGAACAAGAGGTTGAAGAGCTAGCTGCAGATTTGGAGTGCCAAACACAGGGAAGGGTTTTTGAAGAGTTCCAATTTAGCTGTCAAAATATTGTAATCAAAGTCTATGAGGATGAGTACTCTGACTATGCTCACTCAATTCTGTTAAATGAGATAACTTATAATTCAGAAACTTATATAAGGTTTGAAGCTAATGGAACAAACCTGGTTAGGTTGCACGAGCAATGGGTTTATGATGAGGAACTGGGGGAGAGTGTAAGAAAACCTCCAGTGGTTAACAAAGAAAGTATATCGATTAAAATTTATGAAGATGGAGACATTGATCATAAGCTTGAGGCTTTTATTGAAGCTGTAAAAGATAACCCTGAGATAGAAGGTGAGCTTGATAAAGTTGAAGATGTTGCAGATGAAGTGAAGGGCGCTTTAAATTCAGTGAGTGGAGAGAAGGGCTAAATGACTAAGTATGGGGCCCTGATCTTCTTTTACACTCTTCTTATTGCGTTTCATGTGGGGTGCTCTAGAGAAAATAATATATCTGAAATTGATAAGAATCTGATTGAGGTGTACAAACTAATAGATTCAGATCGATCTATAGAGGCTATTGGCTATGTGGACTCGTTATTAGAAGATGAAGAAAAAGAAGAAAATATTTATTCTCTCGAAATGGCGCAAGCTTCTGCATATGCAAAGTTGGCAGGGTTTAGTTTTAAGAAGTTATCACATGTTTCAGCGGCGCTGATTGGGCTTGTAAATGCACAAACTGAGCTAAAGATGAATAAAGAGAGCTTAGCTAATATTGAAAAAGAGAAAGCTGAAATTGTTGGGCTGGACGACTCAGAGGAGAAACAAAGGCGTTACTTGAAAGTGACAGACCAAATTCTTGAACAGCGAGCAGCCGTCTTTTCAAATAACGTAGATTTGTATGCAGCTTACATAAAGATTTTAATGGGCATGCCTTCTGTACAAGGTGATGATGCAATTTTCTTGGAACAGGCTATATATTTAATGGATGAATATGGAGAGACAATCCTGCCGGCAGACGCAACTTTCAGAGCTTTATTGAAAGCACTAAAGGCAAGAAATAGATTTACGGAAGAGCTCTTTAGGCAAAAAGATAGTGAGACCTGCACTCTGGGACTAACGTCCATATATGGTAGCTTGATAAATAGCAGAGAGGGGCTGGATAATATTCTTGAAGACCTTACGATTGCGCAGCCCTCATCAGGTGATGAGATTAAGGCGCTTAGGGTACAAATTCGTAATGGCTATGAAGCTTTGACTGCGTTTAAGTCTTTGACTAACCTTATGGATGATTTAGCCAAGGAAAATTTTAGCGTTTTTAGCTTCAACTTAGATGAAATTTTTAAATTTAACTGTTCTTCTTATTAGTTGTATATTTTTTTGCGAGTCAGCACTAGCGCAGGAGAACAGTTTAGACTTTCCTGCAAATCCTAGAACAAGTATTCTTACAGACAGCTCTCTTTACAGTAAAGGGCTTGCATCAGCGTGCTTAAGTTTAACGTCCCTGCCGGATGATCTCCCGTGTGCCGCCTCCAATTTAGTACATGGTTCGAAATCTATTTTTAGCGGACAATTGGCGCTATCTAACGGTTACTCCTCTCTGAACCTTATTCGAGAAGCTATTGGAAGCAACTTAAGTACAGAGTTTATAGATCTTATTATTGATCAAAAAGTTTTCCAGATTGATACGGGTATAAGAATTTACTTTAAATCTAAATACTTTGCTGGGAAGTATGTTCCGATGAGTGTACGTGCTTTTATTGGGCTTAGAAACGAAGTAAACCCCAATATTGATATTTTTGCAGTTGAGGAAAAAGGTTTTTATTTTCAAGTAGCAGCACAAGTTTTGACTGAGAATTTATCTTTGGGGGCTCAGATTAGAGCTCTGGATAGAACTTTGATTAAGTCTACATTTAAAGCCTCTGATTTTGGAGTTGAGCAGAGCGATAAACTTGTATCTTCTGAGCAATATAAAGTTTTATACCTTGATCCCTCCATTACCTATAGGCTTCCTCGGCTGTATAACCTTGTCTTAACAGGCTCTATTCTTAATATAGGCGACTCAGATTTGGAGGGGCGAGGTGATGTTGAAGAACCTGTCTCTGTACGGCTAGGGGCCAGTGCAGAAAAGGGCTATAAAACATTTGGAAAGATAAAGGGCTCAATAGAGTATGGCAGGCAAAACTATACAGAAAGCTTTTTTGACGCGCTTAACCTGGGAGTAGAATATACTTATGGGGGTATGAAGGTTATTGGTGGCTTAAATACTTATGGAATGTCTACAGGCGTTTATTTTGGTATATCAAATATTCAAGCGGGTATTGTGTATTCGTCCTCAAGATTTCCAGATGTTTCAAACGACTCTTATGTTCAAACGGTATATGTGCAGTTAGGTTGGAGATCTGAATGATAAGGCTTTTGTTCGTGCTAAATTTCTTATATGTTTCTAGCGCTCTTGCAAGCGAAGCGGCCCTTTCATTTTCTGATTTTGAACTTGGTCTTAAATCAAAAAAGACAATGAATTATAAGTTTAGAGAGTACGAAAAGAAAATTAAATATTTAAAAAAGCGCAATATTGTAGAGGGTAATAGTTACATTGTTAGTGGAGCTCTGTCTCTAATTGGGGGCACGCTTGGCGGAGGTATATCTGAAGATCAGACGGAGCAGTTGGCTTACTCTGCGTTTCAGTCAATAGGTGTGGCGGCTATAGGGTATGGCTTGTATAAGAAAAAAATAGGCGGGGAGCGAGAGCACATTTTTGACATGATAAATGAATCTAAATTTTTAAGCTCCCATGAGAAATATAAACTTCTCAGTAAATATTATAAGAATAAAAAGATTAGAGAGCGCAAGGAGAATCTAATTAAAGCACTTACACATGGGTTGGTGGGTGCTTTGAATATGTATAGTGCGACTCAACAAGATAATGATAGGCTTAAGACAACCCTGTATTTTGTTGGCGGTGTTAATGTTCTAGCTTCAGTTTCGTATGCTTTTTAACTAGCTCAGTCTTTGAGGAGCGTTTAAGTAAGCCTGTTAACCCCCTTAAGGGAGAGTTATTTAACTCTTAGAGAGTACAATATTTAGGCATCCCTTTTTAAACAGCGCGGACGAACTTTTAAGAAAGTCCTAAGTGTTCGGAATATAATAAGAAATTTGATGACAACCCACATTAAAACCACAAAGTTTTCACTGTTCCTATAGGGGATTCTTAACTATAGTCTAGTCCCATATGTCTACACCAGTTAAAGTATTGTTTATATTATATTTTATGTTCGGACTTGTTTCGACAGCGCAAGCACAAGTGCTATCGAAAGTGAGCGTTCAGGGTAATGTTCGTATAGAGCTCCCTTCAATACTTGATAAGATTTCTTTGCGTGAAGGCCAAAGCTTTTCAAACTCTAAAGCAACAAAGGATGTTAAAGCCCTTTTTAAAACAGGTTTTTTCTATGACATCAAAGTTGACCTGACGGGATCAGTGCTTACATACACTGTTGTTGAAAAACCGGTTATTGAAAAAATTGAATACCTTGGAAACAGAGAGTTTGATGATGAGGACCTGACTGAAACAACTTCTATTAATTCAAACGAGCTTTTAGATATTAAAAAAGTTAACTTTGCCATTACGGATATTAAAAAGAAATATGAAGAAAAAGGTTATTTCTTAGCTAAAGTTGATTACGAGGTTAAGAAAGCTAAAAAAGGTGAGGCAAGCTCCCTTATTTTTAATATTGTTGAAGGCGATAAGGTTAAGATTAAAAAAGTAAACCTTATTGGAAACAAGTCTTTATCAGATCAAAAGATTAAGGGCTTGATGGCGACTAGGGAAAAAGGTCTTTTTGGAATGTCAGGGTCTTTTCAAAAAGAGACTCTTCGGCGTGACCAAGAGGTTATAGGTTATATTTATCGTAATGAAGGTTATGCGCAGGTGAAGGTTTCTCCGGCTAATGTTTCTTTAACAAGAGATAAGCGTGGAATGACAGTTACATACTATATTGAAGAGGGCGCAAAGTATAAAATTGGAGATGTTACATTCTCTGGTGATGTTGATTTCACTCCTGAAGAGCTTTTAAAAGAAACGAAAATTGATGAGCAAAAGTACTTTTCACAAGCAATCTTATTAGCAGATATTGCTAAGATTCAGGCAAAGTATGGTGATGAGGGTTATGCGTACACAAACGTAGTTCCTCGCCCTGATATGTCAGATGAGTCTCAGGTTGTGGGAATCACGTTTGATATAAAAAAGGGTGAGAAGGTTACAATTGGTGAAATCAACGTAACAGGAAACACAAACACTCGAGATAAAGTTGTAAGACGAGAACTTAGAATATTTGAGGGTGAACTGTATAATGAGACGGATAAAAGAAAATCTATAGCAAACGTTAAAAGGCTAGGGTTTTTTGATAATGTAGAATTTCAGAATAAGGTTTCTCCTTACGGTTCTGACATCATGGATTTAAATATAGATGTAAAAGAGCGTTCAACTGGTCAATTAAACATTGGTGCAGGGTATGGTGGTTTCCAAGGCTTCACACTCCAAGGTTCTGTGCAGCAGGCAAACTTTTTAGGTAAAGGTATTAATTTTGGCCTTAACATCAACTACTCTAAAAGAAGAGAGCAGTTATTTAATTTAAGTGTTACAGATCCTTACTTTAGGGATACAGACTACAGCCTTGGCTTTGACGCTTTTAGCTCTTTAAGACAAGTAATTGATTATAGAGATAGAAAAGAAGGTGCTGGAGTTACTGTGGGTAAAAGGTATGGGGACTTTTTAAGAACGTCATTAAAGTATAAACTGCAAAAAGTTTATATTGATTTTGATGACGATGCTTTTACTGACATTGCAGACCCAAATGCTAACCCTCCAGTTGATGAGTTGTTCACTCCGGATAGAGAAGAAGAGGCTGAGGGTTTTTCAAGTGGTGTAACGGCGAGTATTTCCTATGATAGAAGAAATGACAGACAGTTTCCAACAAAGGGTTATTATGCAAGGGCGTCTTTAGAGCAGACGGGCATTTTTGGAGATCTTAACTTTACAAAAGCAGCTTTAAACTTAAGGTACTACAAACCAATTGTTGGGAGTTTAATTTGGAGAAACAACCTGAACTATGGCTGGGTGGGAAGTACTCGTGACGAGGTTCCTTTAAATGAACTTTATAGATTGGGTGGCCCGAACACGGTAAGAGGTTATGACTTTTTTAGTATCGCAGAAACGCGTTATTCAGGGCAGGCCTTTAACGATGCTGTAACGAGTGGTTTTAGCCCTGCAGAAGCAGAAGCAAGAGCAAATATCCCTTTTGGTGGAACTCAGCAGTTCTTTTATAATTTAGAGTTTGAGTGGGCTCTAGTAAAAGAGGCTGGTATTAAAGGGGTTGTTTTCTTTGATGTGGGGATGGCTCATGATCACTTTAGAATGAATAAGCTCAAAAGTTCTTATGGTTTTGGTTTTAGGTGGAACTCACCTATGGGACCTCTTAGATTTGAGTGGGGCTTTCCAATTGATCCAGATGAGGACCGCGGTGAGAAGAAGCAAGACTTTCAGTTCTCAATCATGCAGTCTTTTTAGTGTAATTTAGAGATTAAATATAAAATATTTTTTAAGGGAGATAGTTATGAAAAAATTGATTTTGGTGGCAGCGTTATTCTTGTCAAATGCAGCAATTGCAAATACAAAGATTGGTTTTGTTGATATGCAAAAGGCGATTACAGAGACTAAAAGCGGAAAGCAGGCTTTTAAGAAACTCAAGTCGTTTCAAACTTCAAAGCAAAAAGAGTTAGATAAAAAGAAAAAATCTATGGAGAAGGAAAGAGCAAGTTTAGAGAAGAAATTTGCTGTTTATTCTGATGAGAAAAAAATGCAGGTTCAGCAAGACTTTCAGAAAAAAGCAATGGCTGCAGAGCAATACTTTAGAGAATCTCAAATGGAGCTTCAGAAAAAAGAAAAAGACCTTTTAGAGCCTGTGATAAAAGGCCTTAGAGCGGCTATTTCAAAGTATGCTGCAAAAGAAGGTTATGTGATGATTTTTGAAAAAAATGGGAGCTCTCTTCTTTTCACAACAAAAGACTCTGACTTAACTTCTAAGGTTGTTAAAGCCTACGGAAAGTAAGGAGAAAAATCATGTGTGATGAGAAAAACTTTACATTAGAAGAAATTAAAAAAATTCTTCCTCATAGGTACCCGTTTTTATTAGTTGATAAGGTGATTTCTATTAAGTCTGGACCTTCTCCTGATAGTTGTGAGGGGCGTACTTTAAAAGCGATAAAAAATGTTACGGTTAATGAGGAGTTTTTTAATGGACATTTTCCTCATAGGCCAATTATGCCAGGTGTTTTGATTTTAGAAGCTATGGCTCAAGCAGGGGCTTTAGCTAATCACTCTAATGAAGATCCTGATATGGAGTTTATGATTGCTTCAATTAATGATGCAAAATTTAGAAAGCCTGTTGTGCCTGGAGACCAGTTGGTTCTTCATGCACACATAGAAAAGGTTAAAGGCAAGATTAAGAAAATAGCCTGTAAGGCTGAAGTTGATGGTAAAGTAGTTGCTGAAGCTCAAGTAATGGCAGTGGCTCAACCAAGGTAGGAAAGTATAATGGGAATTCATGAAACTGCGTTTGTAGACTCGCGTGCTAAAATTGGAAAAGATGTGTTTATTGGACCTGGCGCTGTTGTGCTTGGAAACACAGTAATTGGTGATGGTTGTTATTTACATAATCATGCAACAGTGGGCTCAAATGAGTGCACTACAGTTTTTGGAAAGAACAATGTTGTTTTTCCCGGGGCTGTAGTTGGTGGAATACCTCAAGACCTAAAATATGCAAATGAGGACACTAAGCTTATAGTTGGAGACAATAATATTTTTAGAGAGTGTGTAACTGTTAATACAGGAACTGTTACAGGTGGAGGTCTTACCCAAATAGGTGATGACAACCTGATTATGGCTTATTGTCATATAGCTCATGATTGCATCTTAGGAAACCATATCGTTGTTGCAAACTCTTCGAACTTTGCAGGGCATGTGATTGTTGAAGACCACGTTAAAATTGGTGGAGTGTGTAGCTTTAACCAATTTGTAAACATTGGGGCTTATTCATATATTGCAGGGGAAAGCTCTGTAAATAAGGATATCATTCCATATACAATTGCTCGAGGGAATTATGCAGTCTCTACAGTAACTAATAAGATTGGCTTAGAAAGAGCTGGTTTTGGCAAAGAAGAGATTGCAGGGGTTCACAGGGCTATTAGAAGTGTTTTAAAGGGAAGTGAAACGATTGAAAAATCAATTGAGACAATCCTTGAGCAAGTTGAAGGTGCTCCAAATGCCTTAGTGGATCATTTGATCACCTTTATTAAAAAATCTGAACGTGGTGTGGCCAGGTAGGGCCGGTTAATACTCGTGAAATCTAGAGAATTCTTTTTGGTCGCTGCAGAAGAGTCAGCGAATCAATATGCTTCAAAGCTAATTGAGAGTTTTCAAGAAGACCCGGCTTTAAAAGATATAAAGTTCTCAGGTATTGGATTCTCAGGTCTAAAAGATAAGAATTTTAATCAGATGTTTGATGCTGAAAGGCTCTCTGTTATGGGGGCTTTAGAGGTCATACAAAAGTGGAGAACTGTAAAAGAGGCTTTTTCAGCATCTATAGATTATATTTTAAAAAATAAACCTAGTGCTGTGTTATTAATTGATTTTGGAGGTTTTAATTTAAAGCTTGCTGCTGAAATCAAAAAAAAATCCCCTGAAACAAAAATTTTGTATTTTATCTCTCCAAAGCTTTGGGCGTGGGGGGCTAAAAGGGCCTTAAAGGTGAAGAAATTTGTGGATGAGATGTATGTCATTCACCCCTTTGAAGTGGACTTTTATAAAAAATGGGGAGTTGAGGCTACCTTTGTTGGTCACCCTTTGCTGCAAGAGTTAAGAGAAGAATTTAAAGACTCTGAATGGGTGTGTGGAGAAAAGGAAAAATCGGGTTTTTTAAAAGAACAAAAAGTTTTAGGCCTTATGCTTGGAAGCCGGCCTTCAGAGATTAAAAGGCTTAAAGAGCCTTTTTTACAAACTGTTAGAATTTTAAAAGAAAGCAACCCTGAATTAGGAGTTGCGCTGATAATCCCCCCTTCTAAGAAGAAGAGCTTTTATGAAAAAGAACTTAAAGAGGCAGGGTTTGAGTATAAAATTCTTCAATCAAATGACCCAATGGAGAAGATAGCCCTTTGTGACCTGTGTTTAGTTGCATCAGGGACAGCGACGCTTCAAGTGGGGCTTTTAGGGATTCCTATGGCTATAGGCTATATCATGAATCCTATTACAATGTTTTTAGCAAAAACCTTTGTCACGGGTATTAAGTATGCAGGACTTGTGAATATTATTAAGGGCCGTGAAATCTCAAAAGAGTTTTTACAAAAAGACCTTAAGCCGACTGCTATGGCAGAGTACTTAAACAAACTTTTATCAGATAAAGAATTTTATGTAGAGACTCAAAAAGAACTGCTAAGTTTAAAAGCTGAGCTAGGAGCTGAAAACACTTATGAAAGGTTAAAGAGTGAACTTGTTAAGTTTGTTTAGACTTTTGTTGTTTCCGCTGCTGTTGCCGTTTTCTCTTTTGTATGGAGTGTTTTCTTTTGTAATTAGAGTAACTACTTTTGACAAAGTAGAGCTTTCAAGCCCTGTTATTTCTGTAGGGAACTTTTGTGTAGGGGGGAGTGGAAAAACTCCTTTGGTTGGAGTTTTAATAGAGGCTTTGCTTGAAAAAGGGTATAAGCCGGTTGTTATTTCTAAGAGCTACAAGGCTGATCTTAAAGAGCCTGCAGAAGTTTTAAAAGGTGCAGACCCTCTTAAGTACGGAGATGAGGCCGTTTCCTTAAAAGAAAAATTCAAAAATGTTAGTGTTTTTTCAGGTCCTGTTAAAGTAAAGTCGGCTGTTTATGCAGAGACTGTACTTGCTGCAGATAAAAAAAAGGTTTTCATCATCGATGATGGAGCTCAACACCATAAGCTTAAGAAAAACTTTAAGATTCACACTTGGGATTTGAGCCGGCCAATTATTGATATATTTCCTTTTCCGTTTGGAATGTCTAGGGAGTTTTGGTTTTTAGGGGAGGGGCCTGACCTAAGCGTTCTTAACAGGTCAAATGGCGGCGTAAAAGAAATCCTGCTAAATTCTTTAATTTGGGGGCGAAAGCTTAAACCTTTTTACATGGTTAAAGAGATCACAAACGTTGAAAGCGGTTTAGATATAAAGAGTGACTTTGTTTTGATTAGTGGCCTGGGGAACTTCAGGCAGCTTTTAACAGCAGTCAAAAGCTATATAGAGGGTAAAGATTATAGCTTAATCAAAGAGATGCCCGGTAAGGATCATGATGATTTTAAATGGTTTAAAGCTGAAGCTAATTTAAATTATGTCTGTACGGAAAAAGACTTGTTAAAGCTTAAGGGGAAAATTTCTCCTGATAAGCTTTTTGTTGTTAAAAGTGATTTTTCTGAAGATTTTAAAAAGGAAGTCTCAGAAATTTTAAACGGATGGCTATAAAGGGGATTTATGATGAAGATATTCTTGATATTTTGTTTGGCAATTTTGGCTTCTTGTAGCTCAGCATTTAAAAAAAGTGACACTTTTGTGGAGGACTCAGAGTTTTTAAAGCAAGGTCACAAAATTGAGGATTATGAAGAAGAGGTGGTAGAAGAGCCTAAAGACGAAAAGCCAAAGACGGAAGTTGGAAAGGAAAAAAAGCCTCACCCTAAAAAAGAGATTGTCAAAGACATTAAAAAGAAGGTTGAAGACACTGTTGTTAAGGGCAAAAAGGCTGAGAAGCCATCAGGCTTTCCTTTTAAGGTTGGTGAAGAGGTCACCTTATCTGCGACCTTTTTTGGAGTTGAAGCGGGGAAGATTTTAATTGGAGTAGATAAGTTTAAGAAGTTTGCTGGCAAGAAACAGTATCACTTTTATGCTTTTGGAAAAACATCTTCAGTTTTTTCCATGTTTTATAAGGTGAAAAATAAAATTGAAACGCTCTGGGATCCAGAGCTTAAAAAGCCGAGTTCACTAGCTTTTGATGTTGTTGAAACAAAACAAAAATACAAAATACGGGTTTATTTTGATTGGTTAAAGAAGCAAGGCGAGTATTTAGAAGAGGGCTGGGCAAAGAAAAAAGGTGATTACAGGGTTCAGAAGAAGTGGACCCTTGAAGAAAAAGCCCAGGATATTGTGTCAGCAGCTTTTTATATGAGAACTTTTCCTCTTAAAGTTGGTAAAGAGTATAAGCTAACAGTAATGGAAGAGGATAAGATTATTGATGTGCATTTTAAAGTTGATAGAAAAGAGGTTTTAAAGACTAGAGTGGGTAAGTTTGATACGCTTGTTTTAAAACCAAGATTTTCAACAAAAGGAAAGTTTAAACAAGTTGGTGACATCTCAGTATGGCTTACAGACGATTCGTATAGGCAGGTTGTAAGAATTGAATCCAAGATTAAAATTGGAACTGTAGTGGCTAAATTACATTCGCTTAAAAGGCCTTAGTCGCGTTATTGAAGCAGTTTGTAAAGAAAATAAACAATTTTATAAAGAATCTTGAACTGAAATGGTTAGGCTGTCTCTATTTTGAATGATCTAGTTCATAGAGTTTTCAAAACGCTTCGGCTCATTAATATATAATCCGAACAAAGAGTATGAAAGCTTTAAAATACATACCATTGACGATTTGTTTAGTTTCACTCTTCGGTTGTTCTCAACCAGAGTTTGCAGAAGATATTTCTTCACAACCTCTTCCTGTTGAAGGACAAAGGTTCGGTAATATGTCACTTGTTATTGATCAGCAGGCAACAGAAAAAATTGTTGATCTTTTGATTGTTGTAGATAACTCAACAAGTATGGCAAGAGATCAAGAAAAGCTTTCTAGAGAATTTTCAAGTTTTGTATCTTCAATCTCTGATGCAGACTATAGAATTGGTGTGATTACAACAGATACAGACTCTGCAGGTAAAGAGGACGCAGAAGGTTTTCATGGTAACCTTGCTGTTGTTCAATCTACAGGTAAAAGATTCATTGAGAAATCTGACTCAAACCCTTCAGACCTTTTTTCAGAGCTTATTAAGAGAGAGGAGACTACTAATTGTAGCCATTCTCAAAACACATGTGCTTCATTTGAAGAAAGACCTTTATATGCAATTAAAATGGCTATAGACAAAAGAGATACTGTAAACAGAGGCTTTTTTAGAGAAGGTGCTGATTTAGGTGTAATTATAATTTCTGATGAGGACGAGACTGATTTTTCTGATGGAACTTACTACTCTGCTCAAAACTTATTTGATCATTTTCAAGGTGAGTTTGGTGTTTCAAAGAAGATGACGTCATTTAATATCTCTATTCTTGAAGGGGATGTGGCTTGTTATCAATCTCAGGCTGCTGAGACGAACTCTGGAACAGCGGTGAGTTACGGTATTAGAACAGGGGAGCTGGCGTCTTTAACAGGTGGTTTTTCGGTTGATATTTGCGACCAGAACTTTAGAATAGGTCTTAACCTTATCAGTAACTATGTGGAGAAAAATCTTCTTCCATTAAAAGTTGCAGTTAATGAGAAGATCATTATTGAAAGCATCATTATTGTTGTGACAACTCCTGAAGGAGATATTTTTGACACAACTCATGTGGTTGAAGGTGGAGTTTTAAAAATCTCTCCACTTCCTCCAGAGGGAAGTAGAATCGACTTAAAATATAGCTTTGAGCTGTAAATTACTGATAGTCTTTTACATTAATTCCATATTTTTTAATTTTCCTAAGAAGAGTATTCTTAGGAATGTTTGCAGAAGCTACAGTTTTGTTAATACGACCGCTGTTGCCCTTTAATGCCTGAATTATAAATTGCTTTTCAGACTCTTCTTTAAAGCTTTCAAAATCAAGAGGTCCATCAATTTTACCAGTTCGAGTGTTTCTTAAATGGTCAGGCTTTTGAGGTATTTTATTGATTGCCTCAGGTAAGCTTCCAGTAGTGATTTGATCAGATTTTTCAACAATAAATGCATGTTCAATAACACTTTCAAGCTCTCTGATGTTTCCATTCCATGAGTGCATTTTTAAAAGCTCTAGAGCTGATTTTGATAAAGTTGTAATGTTTCTACTATGAATTTTATTAAACTTCTTAATGAAAAATAATGAGAGAACCTCAAGGTCTTCTAATCGTTCGCGTAGAGGTGGCAAGAAAATTGGCATAACGTTTAGTCTGTAAAAGAGATCCTCACGGTAGCTGCCATCTTCAATCATTTTCTCAAGATTTTGATTAGTGCTTGCGATAATACGTGCATTAGTTTTTATTTCGCGAGTTGCTCCTAGCGGAGTGAACGTTTTATCCTGCAAGACTCTTAAAAGTCTTACTTGTAAATCGGGTTTGAGCTTTCCAATATCATCTAGGAAAAGAGTTCCGTTGTTAGCTTCTTGTAAAACACCGATTTTTCTTTGGGTGGCACCTTCAAACGCTCCTTTTTCATGCCCGAAAAGTTCAAGCTCTAATTGGAGGTCGTTATAAGCGCTGCAGTCAAACTTAATGAACTTTCCACTCTTTCTAGAAGAACTGTGGTGAATGGCTTTTGCAACAAGCTCTTTGCCAGTTCCGTGCTCCCCTCTTACTAGGACTGTTGTATCAACTTTTGATAGTCTGTAAACAAGGTCAAAAACCTCACGCATTTTTTTAGATGAGCCAACGACTTCTGATTCTATATCATCATCAAAAATTGGAGCTGATACAGCAAGGTCTGAAATCATTCTCTTGGCTGTTATGCCCTCGTTTAAAATTTTAAGAATTGAATTTGATTCAACAGGTTTTGTTAAATAATCATATGCACCGTCTTTAATAGCGCTCACCGCATCTTGTAAATTACTGTGTGCAGTTAAAATGATCACCATAATTCGAGGGTCTAGAGATTTAATTTTTGTAAGAGCCTCTAGTCCACTCATACCTGGCATACGTACATCCATAAAGATGAAGTCAAAGTCCTCTTGGTCTACTAAACGAAGAGCGGACTCTCCATCTTCAGCTTCTTTTATTGTAACAGGCTGGAGAAGGTTTTCGCGGATTACAGCTGAAACAGATTGTCTCAGTTCAGCTTCATCATCAACAATAAGAATGTTTAAAAAGTTTTGATCGGTCATTAAGAGTTCTCGCTTTCTTTTTTTTGTTCATAGGGGAGTGCTATTTTAAATGAAGTCCCTTGATTAGGGATGCTTTGCATTTCCACAGTTCCATCATGTATCTCAATGAAGTATCTGACAAGGTAGAGGCCTAAACCGGTTCCTTTTTTGTTTATGCTGTTGTTTTTTGAGCGGTAAAACTTTTCAAAAACAGCGGCCTGTTCTTTCTCCGGAACCCCTGGGCCATTGTCTGAAAAAGTAATACAAACAGTGTCTTCAGCGTCAGATGACACTATTTCGAGATGAGACCCCTCAGGGCAGTACTTAATACTATTGTCTATGATGTTTATAAAAACTTCTTTTATCAGGTTTGCATCAATATCAATTGAAAAAAGAGGCTCTTCTTTAAATGTAACAGAGATGTTTTTTTGAGCGGCTAGGGGTTGGAGTATTGAAACGCACTCTTTAATCAACTCATTAATGTCTTGTGGGATTACATTTAAATTAAATTCTCCGGCCTCAATTCTTGTTACTTGTAAAATCGATTGTATGTAACGATCAAGTTCCTTGGTTTCATTTTGGATTTTTCCAATCTCATCATAAATGCAACTCTCTGAAAAATCTCTATTTTGTATAATTTTATCAGAAATAGCATGGATTTTTGCTAAAGGTGTTTTTAAATCATGACTGAATAAACTTACAAAATTATTTTTTAGTTCATTCATTTCTCTAGAAGACTCTTCTTTTTTTTGTGCTTTCCACGCAGAGTACTCTGACTCTGATAAAAGGTGGTTCATCAAAATAATGTAAGATAAGAAGACAATGGCTAGAGGACTTAGAATGGGCAGCCAGACATTATAAATATCAAATAGAATAATTGAAGTAGAGATGAGTATTGTTGTTAGTAAAACTAGGGAGGCAACCGCTAAGCCTTGTCGAAATTTATGAAGAATAATAAAGCAGAGTAGGGTGATGATAAAAAGGTATGTGATGTAAACTAAGTTTGAAAAAGATTTGATCCAAAGGTCATTGAGTAAGTTGTCGATGATATTTGCCTGATATTCAGACCTACTTAAAATTCCAACCGGGGTATTTACAAAATGTGCGTTTCTTCTAGCATCAGATCCTATAATGACCATTTTATCTTTGAAATAGTTTGCGGGTAGGTCAGGTGAGAACAGGTCTTTTAAGCTTATAGTTTTGTAAGTTCTTGAGGGGCCTCTATAGTTAATAAAAAGTTTAAAATTTTTATTAAAATAATTTGTGGAGTTTTCTTGGTAGGTAGAGGCGACCTTGTCGGGAAGGTCTTGTAGTTGGATTATGTTTGTGCTTTTGAAGTAGCGTCTGGCGATATTGTCGTAGCCTTTGTATATATAGCCTGACCCAATATTGAGTAAAGAGCGTTCAGAGCGGCGGCTACGTTCAATAATATTGATTGCAAATCGAGGGCTTCTAAAGCCTAAGCGGTCATCCATTTCAGCTCGCCAGACCACTCCTGGGAGCTGTTTAAAGGAGCGTTCGTGAGCCCACGGCATAGGAATGGATCGGTCAAAGAAAAGGTCTACAGAGACAACTTTGGGGTCATCAGAGAGAACCCTTTTGAATATTTTGTTCCACACGGGGGTAGACCAAAAATAAGAATCTGAAAGGGGCCTTGCTGATTTGAGCATTGATGAATAGCCGGGGTTTGAGGCTAAATCCCAGTGCGCTTTACTAATGTTAAGGATTACAATTTCAGAGTGGGTAGGTTGAGCCGATCTGAGCCTAAAGCGTAGATCAAAGCCATTTTGCTCATCATAATTAAAAACAAAAAGCCCGAGTAGCCAAACGATAAGAAGCCTGATGATCACCTGGCGCCTATTTATAAAGTAAAAGAAGAATTTCTGTATTTGACTCACTAACGCTGTGTAGCAAGGTTAGGTTCAAAGTTCAATCAATTGGATGCTATAGACTCAATTAATGAGTGGAATTAACGTAGAAAATCTCTTAAAAGGCTTTAAAGTAGGTGCTTTGGCACTAGGTAACTTTGACGGTGTCCATTTGGGCCACCGAGAGCTTATTTCTACATCTGTGAGGGAGTCAGAGGCGTTAGGTCTTAAAGCGGGAGTTTTAACCTTCTCCCCGCACCCGAGAGAATTTTTTGAGCCGGATAAGCACTTTAAGATTTATAATTTGGAGCAAAATGTTCAGCTGTTAGAAGCGCTGGGGATCTCAAAAGTTTTCACAAAAAAATTTGATAAAAACTGTAGTGAGCTTTCAGCATTTGAATTTTTAGATCTGATTTTTCAAAAAATAAAATTTAAGATGTTGGTTGTCGGCTTTGATTTTAAGCTTGGCAAAGATAGGGGCGGGAACCACGAGCTATTAGAAAAGTGGTGCTCTGAAAATTCAGTAGAGTTAAAAGTTGTTGAATGTAAAAAAGGATATGGGGATCAAAAAATTTCAAGCACCTTGGTTAAAGAAAAACTAAATAAGGGGTTGGTTTTAGAANNCTATTAGGGGGCGCGTACTTTCATTCAGGAGAGGTTGTTCAGGATCAAGGTCTAGGGAGAAAGATTGGGTTTCCGACAGTAAATTTAAAACTAGACCCTAAAACGAGTATTCTTTATGGAGTGTATCTAACAAGCTGCTTACTTGACGGTGTGGAGTATAAGGGAATTTCAAACATAGGCTTTCGGCCAACAGTTTCTTCAGGTGATGATAAAATGGTTCTAGAGACTCATATTTTGGATTCATCTTTTCCAGAAGTTAAAAGTGGTGCTGTGATAAGAATTTCTTTCAAAGAATTTATTCGAGCTGAACAAAAGTTCGTCAGTATTGAGGATTTAAGAACTCAAATTGAAGCGGATGTTCGCTTTGCACAAAGCCGCTAAAGCTAAGTTATTTTAGGCAAAACTCCGATATTTAACCTATGAGCGCTAAGAAAAATAATGTAGGCCAGTTACTGGTTAGAGAAAGTTTAGTTACGCCTGAGCAATTAGATCAGGCTGTGGAATATCAATCTAAGAATGGCGGAAGTTTAAACGAGGCCATGATTGCACTAGGCTTTGTCGATGGAGACGAGGTTGCAAAGCGACTGGCTAAAGAGTTTTCAGTTCCCTATTTAGACTTGTCACAGTTTCAGCCAAATGCTGATGTTGTAAGTCTTGTTTCTCCTGCGTTTTGCAGAAAGCATGTTATCATTCCGGTTTCTAAGGTTGGGCAGCGCTGTTTAGTGGTGGCTTGTTCTGATCCTGGAAATGTATTTGTTAAAAATGATTTAGAGTCAGTGACACAAATGACAATTCAGATTGTGGCGGCAAGTCCGGTTAGAATTAAAGAGGCAATTGATAAATTTTTTGCTCCTAAAAAAGCAGAAATCAATGATTTTATGACCGACCTTGAAAAAGCAGAGAACGACTATGTTGTTCAAGGTGATGACACTGAAAACATAGATGCAGATAGCGATGATGGTGTCGTTATTAAATTTGTGAACGCCATTTTAAGTGAGGCAATACAAACAAAAGCATCAGATATTCATATTGAAGTTTATGAGAAGAAGTGTCGTGTAAGGTACCGTATTGACGGTAAGCTTCAAGAGAAGCTCTACCCTCCAAGAGGTACAGCAGGAGCTATTGCAAGTAGAATCAAGATCATGTCAAAACTTGATATTGCTGAGAAGAGAAGGCCTCAAGATGGAAGGCTAAAGGTTAAAAAATCAACGGGTAAAGAGGTTGATTTTCGTGTGAGTGTAATTCCGGTTTTATTTGGTGAAAAAATTGTTATGAGGCTTTTAGATAAGTCAAATTTATCAGCAGATGTTCATAAGCTTGGTTTTACAGACAGAGAGCTTGATATTATTTTAAGAAACATTGGTAAGCCCCAGGGGATTGTTCTTATGACGGGCCCAACGGGAAGTGGTAAAACGACTACGATTTACTCAATTCTTAATGAGCTTAATGATACAGAGACTAATATTTCCACAGCAGAGGACCCGGTTGAGTATAACGTTGAAGGTATAAACCAGGTGCAAGTTAATGCTGAGATAGGGTTCACTTTCTCAGGTGCTCTAAGGTCATTTCTTAGACAGGATCCGGATGTTATTATGGTGGGGGAGATTCGAGATAGTGAAACTGCAGAGATTTCCTTTAAAGCCGCATCTACAGGTCACTTGGTTGTAAGTACACTTCACACAAACGATTCAATAGCCACGATTACAAGGCTTGTGGACATTGGTATTCCTCCATATATGGTTTCAGAAGTTGTAAGTCTTGTGATGGCTCAAAGATTAATAAGGCTAAATTGCGAATCATGTTCAAAACCAATTGAGGTTCCAAAGGAGTCCCTTATAGACATTGGTGTTAAAGAAGAAGAAGTCGGAGAGTACACCAATCTTGTTAAAGGGGAGGGTTGTTCTGCATGTAACAATTCTGGTTACAAAGGAAGAATGCCTATTTTTGAAATTTTAGAAATGACAAGTGATCTTAGGAAGGCCATAATTAATGAAGAGCCAAACTCAGTTTTAAAGAAGAAAGCGATTGAGTCGGGACTTGTAACATTAAGGCAGTCAGCACTTGCAAGATTGAAGGCTGGCATCACAACGATTGAAGAAGTTGTGAATACTTCGGTGAGGGATGATATATGAATTTTAGCCATTATAAAGGGCTTGTTGGAAATGAGAAAGTACAGAGATTTGTGTTTGCTCAAGGAAACAGGCCTGCGGCTGAAATGGAAGATGGGCAAATAGACTATTTGTCTGAAACTTTTCTTTTTAAAGAAGATATGGATGCTATATATGAAGAAATATCAGCATCTTTAGACTTAGAAGATAGAAGTGTTTTTTTTATTGATGGCAAACGTTTTACTTACCAGGAGCTAAAGCTTAAAGACACGTCACAAATTTTGATTTACCCAAAGGAAACGACGGAAATGGTTTGGACAGACCTTTTAATTCCAGGGTATGTGAATGATTGGGTTGAAGCCAGATCAGGAATTATTGTTTTTTACGGTTCTGATGCTGATTTCTTAGAGCAAATGAGGCTGTCTTTCTCTAAAAGAAGGACAGATGTTGTTAAGGGAACAAGCATAGTCTTTTCATCAGCTCTATCAGCAGAGCAGGTGTCGAGTGAAGGTCACTTTTTAACAGCTTCAATAGATGAGGAAGGCTTTTTGTCTTCAGATTCTCAGTTAAACTTTGATTCATACTCTTTTAGTGGTGATGTTTCAAAGGTAGATGGAAAGAGAGTGCTAAGGTTAGCGGATAAAGGCTCCTTAGTTTTATTAAACTCACACTGGGGTGACATCTCAAAGGTTTGGGCTGAACTAAGTACAGCTTTTGATGATGAAAATATTAAAAATTTCTTTTTTGAGTCAGTTGTCGGCTTTGTGGGTGTAAAAAAAGCAGAGTCCGCTAATGTACAAGGTGAAGTTATTTTTGAAGCCTTGCCAATGCTTAGACAAGATGAGTTGATGAAGCTTCCAGTTCAAGAACAACTTAAAAAAATTAAAAGTTTAGTGAATACAGACGGAGTTTCTTTTAACCAATCTATCCACTCATTAGTTCTTAAGAGAAAACTTTCTTTAGAGAGTGCATACAAAGTAAGTTCAAATCCTGAAGAGTTGAATAAGTTCTTATCTGAATCAGGGGTTTAAGAAGTGTCTAAGACTGAGTTTAGTTTTTCTGCAAGAAACCCGCAAGGTGGTTTAATAAAAGGAAAGGTTAAGGCCTCATCTGAGATGGAGGTTCGTAATCGCTTAAGAGAGGGCGGGTATAAACCAGTTTCTGTTAAACAGCTTGGAAAAGACAAATCCGGTGGAATAGATTTATTTGCACAGAAAGTAACACCAAAAGATTTTCAGATTTTCTTAAGGCAGCTTTCAGTACTTTTAAAGTCAGGGGTGCCTCTTTTGGACAGCCTGCAGTCTTTAGAGGAGTCGGCATTGTCTCCAGCATTGTCGAGGGTTTTAAGGTTTATAATAGAAGATATTAGAGAAGGTAAAACGTTATCTGAATCAATGGCAAAACATCCAAAGGTTTTTCAACCCATGGTGGTAAATCTTGTTAAAGCAGGTGAGCAAGGTGGTATCTTAGATGAGGTTTTAGATAGGCTTGGAACATATTTTGAGAAGAGAAAAAAGTTAAAATCAAAAGTTGTAGGCGCTTTAATATATCCAGTGATAACAATAGTGGTGGCATTAAGTGCTTTAACTGCAATTTTAGTTTTTGTGATACCAAAGTTTGAAAAACTCTTTGAATCTCAAGGGCAAGAGCTTCCTCACTTGACTCAAATAGTAGTTAAGATGAGTCATGCTTTTACAGAGAACTGGTACTTATTACTTTTTGGACTGGTGGTGGTCCCCGGGGTGCTGTCTTTCTTATATAAAATAGGGCCGTTGAGGCGTCCTTTAGATGCTATTTTTTTAAAGATCCCTTTATTTGGTGACTTAATAAAACGAAGCTCTGTTGCAAGGATGAGTAGAACTCTATCCACTCTTTTAAAGTCAGGTATTAGAATTAATGACGGTATTGATATCACCATTGGTACAATGGGGAATGTGATAGTTGATGATTATATGCTGCAGGCTAAAGAAGGGATTATGGCGGGTAAGCCTTTTTCAGATCCTTTAAAGAAAACAGGGTTTTTCCCTGTTATTGTTCTGCAGATGGTCTCTATTGGTGAAAAGACAGGTAACCTTGATTCTATGCTTGAGAAAGTTGCTGACTTTTATGAAGAAGAAGTTGAGCAAACAGCGGAGCAGCTTACAGGATTGTTAGAGCCAATCGTAATTGTACTCTTAGGTGGTATGATTGGAACTCTTGTTGTTGCAATGTTCTTGCCGATCTTTAACATGGGGAACGCATTTTAATGACAAAGCTTGAGAATTTAAAACCTTCAAGTGTAGACGCTATAGTGCTTTTAAAAGTAAGTGTGGTTGCTTTGTTTTCGCTATACTTTTTAGCTGAAATTGGAATGTGGCAAATTATTTTAGCAAAGCAGATTTTTTATAAAAAGGCAGGGGTTTTGCTGTCTTTTTGCGCCCTATACTTCGCTGTTTATAACTTAAAAGACAAAGTTAAATTTGAAAATCTTGTTACAGTACTGTGTTTTTTTGATGTGTTTTTTATAGGGGTGTACTCTTTTTATTCCCCGATACCACTTAATTTATTTGTGGGGGTTTTAAGTTTAAATGTTTTGGTTGCAGGATTTAACCTTTCATTTGTAAAGCTTTTGGCTGTTACAAGCCTGTCGATATTTACATTTACGTTATTTCTAAATTTTAAAGGCCTCTTGGGAGCTGACTATAGCTTTATATACTTTTTCTTAAATGCTTTAAGTTTTGTAATTTATGGAGGGGCTTCACACTTTCTTCAGAGATTTTTTACTGAGAATAAGGGAGAGGTCAAAACACTGACTAAGCATTTGTTTAAACAAAGAGAGCTTAATAAGGCTGTGTTGAGCTCTATGGAGAGTTCTGTTTTTATTACAGGGCATGAAGGTATGCCAATTCCTTTAAATAATGCAGCTAGAGACCTTTTGAGTGATGAGCTTGTTGAAGTCTTAAAGCCATTAAGTGCAAAACTTGAAAGAGGAGAAAGCTTTGTTAAAGAGCTTGTTTCAGGTGGTAGATTTTATAAAGTTTACGGGTCAGGTTTAAAGTCGGATTTAAGTTCAGACCAGACAAAACAGAATGTTCTTTTAGTGAATGATGAAACAGAGGCAAAAAGATCTCAAGGGGAGCTTGAAGAGGCTAGAAAACTTTCTGCAATCGGAACTCTTTCAGCTGGATTGGCTCATGAAATTCGAAATCCACTTGCTGGAATCAGTGGAAGTATAGAGCTTATTAAGGAAGGGGCTGTTGACCCAGAAGATTCTAAAAAGCTTTTTAACACAGTACTTAAAGAAATTGACCGTTTGAATTTATTAATCACGGATTTTTTGAGCTTTGCTCGACCTGAAGTTTGTTTAGTGGACCAAATAGAGATGGCTAGCTTTATGGAAGAGATCGCTTTACTGCTAAGGCAAGATCCTCGCTCAGAAGGGATCACTCTAGAAGTTAAGTGTGCGCAAGCAGAGCTTATGGTGGACCAGCATAAGCTTAGACAGGTTCTTATAAACCTTATAGTTAACAGCTTTCAGGCGTTTACGAGCGAGCAAAAGGCTCTACTAAAAACATCAGGTGAAGTCTGCAAAGTGTCTATTATTGGAGAAAAACTAGACTCAGGTTATAGCCTTAAAGTCGGGGACAATGGAAAGGGCATAAAAAAATCTGAATTAAATGTAATTTTTGAACCTTTTCATACGACAAAGGACAAGGGCACAGGCTTGGGTTTAGCGCTAACTCATCGTATTCTAGATGGGCACGGAGCAGGTATTTCTGTTGAAAGCCAGCTTGAGAAAGGAACTGTGTTTACAATCCTTTTTAAATGAGCGTGCATTAGTTTGTAGATTAAAGCTCGAATGAAAGGGATGTCATGAGTTCAAAACAAAAAATTCTTATAGTAGATGATGAGGCTTCGATAAGGGAGTTTCTTGAGATTATGCTTAAGAAAGAGAAAAAGTATGAAATCACATTAGCTGAAGATGGCGAGCAGGCGATCAACATACTTAAGAAGAAATCTTTTGATCTTGTTATATCAGATTTACAAATGCCAAATAAAACAGGCATGGATGTTTTAGAGTACATTAATCAAATGTGTCCTCAAACAATGTTTATGTTGATTACAGCTTTTGGTTCAACTGAAATTGCAGTAGAGGCAATGAAGCTTGGGGCATATGATTATATCACAAAACCTTTTAAGCTTGATGAAGTAAGAATTAACATCTCTCATGCTTTAGAAAGCGTTCAGCTTGAAAAAGAGAACAGAACTTTAAAGAGAGAATTAAAGAGAACATACAACTTTGAAAATCTTGTTGGAAACTCTGAGAAGATGCATGAAGTGTATCACATTGTTAAGCGTGTAAGTCTTGCTCCTACAAATGTTTTGGTAACAGGAGAGAGTGGAACGGGTAAAGAGGTGATAGCAAAAGCTATACACTATAATGGACCTTTAAAAGAGGCTCCTTTTATAACTGTAAACTGTGGTGCAATCCCTGAAAACCTTATGGAATCAGAAATGTTTGGTCATAAGAAAGGTTCATTTACAGGGGCTGTACAAGATAAAATGGGTCTTTTCCAGGCTGCTCAAGGCGGAACGCTGTTCTTAGATGAAGTGGGTGAGCTCCCATTAAACATTCAGGTTAAGCTTCTTAGAGCACTTCAAGAGCGTATCATTAGACCTGTTGGTTCAACTGAGAATATTAAGGTTGATCTAAGGATTATTGCTGCCACAAATAGAAACTTAGAAGAGATGGTGGCTGAAGGTACGTTTAGACAAGATTTATACTACCGTTTAAATGTTATTAACATTCACGCTCCAGCTTTAAGAGACAGGCCAGAAGATGTTCCTTTATTAGCGATGCATTTCTTGCATAAGTTTAATGAAAGACTTGGGCGTGATGTAAGTAGCATTTCAGCAGAAGCTTTAGAAAAATTAGAAAATTACAATTTCCCAGGTAACGTAAGAGAGTTAGAGAATATTATTGAGCGCTCAATGGCTTTAGAAGTTGGAAACTCTATTCTTCCAGAATCTCTTCCTCCACTAGTTCAAACAGAGTCTGGTAAAAAATATGCATCTGTACATGAGATTATAATTACAGATGATGGTGTTGAGCTTGATAAGATCATGGATCAGATTGAAAAAGAAATGCTGCTAAAGGCAATGCATGCATCTGATGGTGTTAAAAAACATGCTGCAAAGTTGCTAGGGATTTCATTTAGATCAATGAGATACAGAGCTGAAAAGCATAATCTGAATGCCCTTTTAGAAGATGATGAAATTGCATCTTAATAATTAAAGGTATTTTAAGAGGGTTGTTGTGATTGACGGCTCTCTTTACTCAAAAGAAGAGTTAGAGAATGTGTTAAAATCATTCATGGCTTCGTCAAAAGTGTTATTTTCAAATTCATAATTCCATGGTTCTATATATCTCATGCAAAGCTCTTTTGCTTGAGTGAAGACAGACGTATAATCGTCATCTAAAAACCTTGAAGGCTGTGATGAATTTCCAATTATTTGTCCGTAGAGGTCTCCTTCATAGTTTTTGATTGCTTTGACCAGGTCTGGTTGATAAGTCGTACCCCCTGATATCCACCACATGCCAATACCAACTCTGTTTTCAAAAACCATATTGGAAAGGAATGCATCCATAATTCTTTGTGGAATAGAAACTCTGTCGATCACTTCATGAACCTCAAATGCGATGGCTTTATTATCAAAAGCTTGTGCTGTTATTTCAGTAGCATCTAAAGCGGCTTGTACCCACACGTCTTCAAATTGTTCAGGGGCGTCGGTCTCTAGAGGGTTAACTCCTGCTGCAGAGATTAAAGTACTTTGGTCGACCCCATTAAAATGTCCTTCAAGCCCGTTACTTGTCATTTGAGGAACGTATACAAGTTGTAGGTCTGAGTTACTTTTGTATTCTGTAGCAAGAGCCTGAAGCATAATATTTAATCTACTTTGTAAGTTGATATCCCAGTACTTTGGCATCTCTACAGTAACGCTTCTAAAAGCCATTGTGAATGTTTCAACATTGTATGTGCTTACTAACCATGGAGGTACCATGTTTAACCCTATTGTGGGTCTTGGGGATCCGTCGGGGTAAGTGGTTCCGTCATAAAGATCTGGGTCATCTAAATCTACAGAAGACCAACCCCCGTGAACACCTAAGCTCCATTTTTTACCTTCAGGAAGTAACGCGATCTGTTCGTTTATTGATGAAAAGTCAAAAACACCAGGGGATGTTTCTAGTTCTGCCCAAGTAACTCTGATTAAACCACCGTTTATGGTTGGATTTGTAACGGCTCCACTTGTGATGACAGATGTAAAGATTCCTGTTGGTTTATCGACACTAGATTTATTTAAAGATTTGTTACATGCTGGTTCTATAGGCAGAGATGATGAGGGGCTGTCACCTTGTTTATTTGATGTATTGGATTTACAAGCAAATAGTAAAAATAGACTGATAAAAAGTAAAAATCTCATGTCTATATTTATCGGACTTGTTCTATTAATATTGAAGAGCTTTATGTTAAATCTAATTACTTTGACAATATTAAATGATGAATTGAGTTTAATGTCGTTTTATATTGATACGGCTATATGTATGTTGAGTCCGTATCAGTATATTTAAAAAGGTTTTATATGTTACTTTTTGCGAGACTTGTTTTTAAAGCTTCATACTGGCCACGTAGCATTTTGATTGTGCCAGATGAACGTCCTTCTTTTTCAAGAACGAACTCTCCAAGAGCTTCTTCTAAAGTAAGGAGTGCTTCTTTATCTTTTTTAAGACCTTGTTGAATTTTTGCTTTAGCACTCATATTGTATGCCCATAAAGCTCCATAAGAGTACTTTAGAGCTTTTTCGTTATATTCAGCAGCAATCTTATAGTCTTTTTTCTTTAGGTAGTGTGAAGCAAGCTTTCTTTGGAAGGTTTCTTCAAAAGGGTAGTCTTTAACTAAAGAAGTAAGAACTTTAAACTTTTCTTCAGACTGGCTGTCATCGTCAGTCAGGCAATACAGCTGCTGCAGTCTTACTGAGCGAGACTTAGTTTTTAGCGGAGAGTGCTGGTAAAGTTTGTTGTAAGCTTGAAAGCAAGAGGCATAATTACTAGCAGCCTCTTTTTTGTTGTTTGATAGCTCTGCCAGAGAGGCTTTTTCACTAAAGTAGTTAGCTTCAGAAATAAGTTTTTCAGAGGGTAGTATTTTGTCCCAGTCTTTTTCCTTATTTTTATCTAAGTGTGCTTCGTACTTAGATGTAAAACCCTTACATTTTTTAGAGTTTTCTTTTGTTTCTTTATCTTGAGTAGAGGCGCAAAAAGATTGCAGTGAGTAAGAGTAAAAATCATTTCCTTCAATAGGGCGTGTTAGTGCTAATTTAGCTAACTCTTCTTTTCTTTTTTTAGCGTCTTCTTCAGATAGCTTGGGGTCTTGTTGTCCAAAAAGAAAAGTTTTTTGTTCAGCTGCAAGAAGTTCATTCTTATATTTTTCTGAAGAAAAGGCTTTCATATATTTGATTTCTTCTTTTAATTTCCCGCGAGCGCTTAAATAAGCCAGAAATCTTTTTTGATCTAGATCTATGGATTCTTCTGAAGCAAAAAAGTCTTTCACCTTTTGTAAGAGGCTTTCTTCTATGCGCTCATCAATTCTTGTTTCAAGTGCAGTGTAAGGGTCACTTAAGAGAGTTAGTGAATCTTTAAGTTTCTCTAAATGAGTTTTTGATGAGATGTCACTAAATAGGCCAACACTTTCTAAGTCTTTGTTTAAAACAATAAATGTTGGGTAAAAGCGAGATTTTAAAATTGGAGCCCATGCGTCTGCATCAGGGCTGTCACCATCTATGTAGATGAGAAGGAGGTCTTTAGTAGCATACTTAAACTTGTCAGTAGGAAGTAAAAACTCTTTTGCCATATTGCATGGTGGGCACCAATCAGTACTCACTAAAGCTAAGGCGGCCTTTTTAGTAGAGACAGCTTGCTTAGCCTCATCTGGGCTCATAGATTTAAAAGAGGCCATTAAAAGTTTTTTTGTTTGCTTTTGCATCTTTACAGTTTCAGGAGTTGGCGAGGTTTTTATACGAGGAATACCAGATTTTTTTTGTCTAACGGCAACATCAATAAGTTCTTGTTTACAGTATTTCTTTGCATTGTCACAAACGCTTAATCGAACTTGTCTGTTTCCAGAGTCATGGAACTGACATGTGATCTGCCTTGCTGTTGGATCAATGGTACTTTCTTTCCCACATTCTTGAGGAGCTTCTAAATTAAAGTGATGGTCTTTTATTGGCTTATAGGTAACAACCTCATTTATTAAAGGGTCTTTAACAGCAGGTTCAACAAGTCCGCCTTTAAGAGTTTCTTCAACGGAGGTCTTGGGTGTTTCTGTGTTTGCGACTGCCAGTGTAAGAAAACAAAGAATAATCTTAAGCATATAAAGCTCCTTATAATTTGAGCAAATCTTATATGCTATTTTTTTGAAATTAAAGAAAAAAAAAGACCCGGTGAAACCGAGTCTTTTAAATCATTTCTATTGCTGTTTAAGCGTAATGCTTACTGGCAAAGATCAGGCATGATTGGGCAAATGATCGCACACATTTGTGGATCAAAAGGACAACTTCCACCGCCGCCACCGTCTCCGTTGCCTACATCAGATAGGTCAGAGATTCTGATAGTTAGTGAGCTCACAGTGTTACCAGCAGCATCTTTTGCTGTTAAAACAGTCTCGCCGTTAGCTACAGCAGTTAAAACACCTTCAGCATCAATTGTTGCTGCTTCAGTATTTGAACTTGTGTACTCAGCTACATCCATGTTTTTAACGTAGAAAGTTTTAGTGCTTCCTGGGTTAACGTAAGTAGTTGATGGAACGAAGTAAGCAGAATTTTCTTTAATTGCGTTAAAAGCATTTAAAACGTTGATTCTGCAATTACAAGCAACTTGTAAACCTTCAATTTGATCACCAGTAGACTGGATAAGAGCTTCAATTTCTTGTGGAGTAAGATCCATGTCTTGAGCTAGTAAGAAAGCCACGGCGCCTGAAACAAAAGGAGTTGCCATAGAAGTACCAGATAAGTTTTGGTATTTGTTCTTTGGAGTTGTACTCATGATGTCTACACCTGGAGCTGCGATATCAACTCTATGAACACCGTAGTTTGAAAAACTTGCAAGGTTATCATTAGCGTCAGTTGCGGCAACTGAGATCACATTAGAAAGAGGTGTATTTGTTGGGTAAAAGTTTGCAGAGTCATTGTTCTTACTGCTGTTTGCCGCTGCTGCGGTGAAGATGATTCCTGCATCAAGAGCTCTTTGGATAGCTTCAGTGATTGGTTGTGCTTGATCTGCACTTACTTCTGCACCCCAGCTATTAGACATAATGTGAGCGCCTTGCTCAATTGCAAAATCAATTGCTTTAACAGCGTTCATTAAATCTCCGCCACCTTTTTCATCTAAGAATCTAATAGGGATGATTGAAACTGTCGGGCTCGCACCTTGTGTACCATTGTTTACAGTACCAGTTGATCCAACTGAACCAGCGCAATGTGTTCCGTGTCCAGGATTCTGAAAGCTAGTTTCATCCATAGGATCACTATCATCTTTTGCAAAGTCATAACCAGAAAGCATGTTTGCTTTTAAAGACTCATGGTTATAATCAACACCAGTATCGATAACAGCAACTTTAACGGCTCTAGAGCCATTGTTTCCTGCTGCAGCCCAAGCTTCTTCAACTTTTGTGATTACGTTAGCATACTGATCTCTTAGAGTAGTAAGAGGAGTGTGATCAGCTTTAAATGCTTCTAGACGATAATTTTTGATTACGTATTCAACGCCTTCAATGCTTTCAAGTCTTGATTTTTCAGAAAGTGCAAACTGTTCTGAAACTTCAACTCTTGCAATGTTACCAGTGTAATGGACTTCAGTAATATCAGAGCTTGCCATTGTTTTTACGTTACTGAAAAGTGCATTAAAAGTTTTTTGATCCTTAAACTTTACAATGTACTCAGTAGCATTTGCAGAAAATGCTAAAAATGAAATACTCAAAACGAGTAATGTTTTAATCCCCATACTTAAACTCCTTTTATTAATAAGTTGATTAGTTATTTTATTGTTATGCTTAACTAGAACATTTTCCCTGGCTTTAGTGTGTACTGACAACAACACCCCTCACGTAGGTCGAGTCTATTTAGACCTTGGGACTAATGGGCTTTTTCAGTGCAAACCTGGAGGGTTTTGAGGCTGTTCTTAGGACTTTTATCTGCTGAATGGGCAAGCAGTCATGTGTGGATCAATAAGACAAAAGTCTGTAGGCTTTGCTAAGGGAAAAATCATAAGGGGGAGAAGTGAAAGAAATCATTTCTAGTTTAGTTTTATTATGCCTTCCAAGTTTGGCGCTTGCAGGAACAGATGGAGTTGTAGATTCTTTTTTTGGGCACTTAAATCACATAGTTGGATCAGTAATATTTTTTGATGTGTTATTTTTTATTGATGGGGTTTCGGTACCTCTAGCGGTTGCGTGGCTTGTTGTCGGGGCAGTCTTTTTTACGTTCAAAATGGGCTTTATAAATTTCACTGGTGTTAAGCATGCCATTGATGTTGTTAGAGGAAACTATGTCTCAAAAGAAAAAAAGCAAGATGATGTTGGTGAGATCACTCACTTTCAAGCTTTAACAGCTGCGCTTTCAGCAACAGTGGGCCTAGGGAACATAGCTGGTGTTGCAGTAGCGATAAGTTTAGGTGGCCCAGGTGCAACCTTTTGGATGATTTTTGCAGGTCTTATCGGAATGGCTTCAAAATTTACAGAATGTACATTGGCACAAGTTTATAAAACAAAAAGACCTGATGGCAGAGTTTTAGGTGGCCCAATGGAGTACCTGTCTACAGGGCTTAAAGAGAAGGGGCACACAAAGCTGGGTAAAGTACTCTCTGTTGTTTTTGCAGTACTTTGTATTGGTGGCTCTTTTGGTGGTGGAGGTTCTTTTCAAGTAAACCAGTCACTGTCTGCTGTTAAGCTTTCTGTACCATTATTTGGTGAGCACCCGTGGCTTTATGGTGTTTTGTTTTCATTCTTTGTAGGAATTGTTATTTTAGGCGGGATTAAAAGAATAGCATCAACGGCTGAAAGAATTGTTCCTATCATGTGTGGGTTTTACTTATTAGTAAGTATGTACATTCTTTTGGTGCACTTTACTGAAGTTCCTGCTGCGATAGCGTCTATTTTTACGGGCGCTTTTACTCCTGAAGCAGGGTATGGCGGATTTATAGGTGTTTTAGTTGTTGGCTTTCAAAGAGCGGCGTTTTCAAATGAAGCTGGTGTTGGGTCGGCTCCAATTGCTCACTCCGCAGCAAGAAGTGATCACCCTGTAAGAGAAGGTGTTGTAGCCCTTTTAGAGCCGTTAATAGACACTGTGATCGTGTGTACAGTTACAGCCTTAGTGATCATTATTACAGGTGCTTATAATGACCCACAATATGAAGCTATAAGAGCAGCAAAAGAAGGCGCGGCACTAACATCAGAAGCTTTTGGTTCAGTAGTTTCATGGTTTCCAGTGATTCTTTCTTTGTCGGTTATTTTGTTCGCCTTTTCTACAATCATCTCATGGTCTTATTACGGAGAACGTTGTTGGGTGTTCTTGTTTGGTGACAAATATTCAATGGGTTATAAAGTCTTGCTTTTGGTTGTTCTTTTTTGTGGGGCGATCACTTCAGCAACAAATATTTTGGAATTTGGTGACTTGATGATTCTTGGAATGGCCTTTCCAAACATATTAGGTCTTTACTTCTTAAGTGGAAAAGTTAAAGAGTCGCTTAAAGATTATAGAGATAAATACATGAGTTAGGACTGCCTATGAATAATCTCTTTGAAAAATTAACGTGTTCTAGTGAGGCTTTTTGGGAGCACTATATAGAGGATAAGCCTTTTGTGGTGCATGGCTTAAATGAAAGTATTCAAGAGCTTTTAGATATACCAATGTTAAAGTCTGTAGAGGAGCTTTTCATTAATTGGACTTACCCTGTGGATGTACATGCTTCTGATGTAAGAGATGAAATTAAATCTCTTACAGTATCAAAAGATGAAGCAAAAGAGCTCTTTAAAGGTGGCCAGAGTATCTTATTTAATGATGTCGAGGGCGCTTATCCTGTTCTTGAGCCATGGCTTGTGGCAATAAGAAGAGCTTTAAAGTTGTCACAGCATACTTTTTCTAGAAGTTTAGTTTACGCAACTCCTGAGGGTGGTGGAAACGCCCCCCACTTTGATCAAAATATTAATTTTGTACTACAAATTCATGGTGAGAAAAAATGGTGGGTGGCAGAAAACAGTCATGTAATAAACCCTTTAAATAGACACGTGATAGGTTTGCCTGAAGACCCAGAGCTGGAGAGTTATTCAGATGCTATGCCAGAGAAGTTTCCTGAAAAATTCGAAGAGTACACATTAAAGCCGGGTTCACTGCTTTTTGTTCCGCGAGGGGCTTGGCATAAGACAGAGGCTTTAAGTGATGCAGTTTCTCTTAACTTTACATTTACAGCACCTGCCTGGGTGGACTTAATAATGGTGGCTTTAAGAGGAAGACTTGTGCAATCAGAGCATTGGCGAGAAACAGCGAGTGACTTTACCAGTGTGGAGACTTTAAACAAATTTGATGCTCTTTTAGAGAACTTAGCTGAAGACGCTTCCACATGGAGGGCTTCAGATATTATTGAAGCTCTTGAGGGTGAAGAGATTTAGCCTTTTGCTCTATAAACTATAGAGCAATGTCTAAATGGAGAGGAACTCTTGTGAGTTCTTCTTGTTTCTTCATATAAGACATGACTTTTTCAGGGTAGGAGATGCCTTCAACAATAGAAAGTGACCTTAGAGTGGGGTATAGATGTATGTCGTTAATAGAAGCGCTTTCTCCAGAGTAAAAAGAAGTGTCGCTTAGTAGATCATTAAGTTTTAATAAATGTGTATTTGCTTCTTTAAGGTAAGAACTTGTTTTTTCAAGGTGTTCTGAAAAAGGCCCGATATAGTCTTCTTTTTTCTTTTTGAAGTACTCAATAGCCCCAGGGGTTTCAAACTCTTCAAGGTCGGACTTTACCCAGCGAGGCATAGCAAGAGGGTAGAGGTAAGATCTCGCCTCTGAGAGCCAGGCTTCTAGCTTAGAGTCTACAGGGGTGTCTATAATAAAAAGTGTGTTGTCAGACTTATCAATCTTACTGATGATGTCTAAGCTTTCAGGCATGTGACTGTTGCCGTCAGATAAAATAGGGACCATTTTTTGACCAATCATATCAATAGGTGTTTTTTCATCATCATTTAAAAGAGTTATGAGTTCAAAGGGGATGTTTTTATATCCAAAAATCATTCGAGCTTTAACACAATAAGGGCAGTGGTCGTATACGTATAGTTTCATAAGAACTCCTTTAAAAAGATGATCCGGGTTGAGTTAAAAACTGTATTTCTTTTTGGGTTGAAGGGCGACCTAGGATTATATTCCTATGAGGATAGCGTCCAAAGTTATCAATTATTTTTTTATGTTTAAGTTCAAAATCATATGCTCCGCTAGGAGTGTTAAAGTACTTTGCATATTTTTCATGTACCTTCTTTGATTCACTATGCATGATTGGCATAAGCATAAAAGAAATTTGATTCTCATTAAGCTCTCTATGAGTCCCAAGGCGTATGGCTTCTTGAGTTAGTGCCAGAGCTTGGGCATCTTGTGTAAAGGCCCCAGGGGTGTTTCTAAAAATATTACGAGAGAACTGATCTAGAATGATAATCTCAGCCAGGCGACCTTCTGCCGTCCTTCTCCAGTGAGCAAGCTCTCCACTCTTGGCTGCATTGAGATAAGGGAGGAATCTGTCTTTGATCACCGTATCAAGCTTGGTGCTTTTTTTCCACCAGTCTGCACTAGAGAGCTCTTCAAACCAAAAAGACAATATTTCCTTATAATTCATGCATAATATCTATACTTTAAGTCTGAAAGGCTGTAAACCTGCCTTTACAACTGGTGCTAAGAGAGTAGCGCTTTATAGGAGAGGGGACAGGGTGAAGTTACTATTTATATTAACGCTGTTTACTTTCTCTTTTGAATCTCATGGCAACATCTGTTTAAACTTTCTTGCTCAAAGAGTGGAGCTTACACCAGAGAACATTTCAAAGAGAGTTAAGTATATGCCCCTTGGTGAAGAGCTGATTCCATACTTAGATATGAGACCGGAGCTTCCGGCTAAAGGAGCCATCTTACTGGTTTCAGGTTTTTCAAAGAATATGAATTCTTGGATGGGTCAAATAAACGATTTTGTTGAAAAAGGCTATAGAGTGATTTCTTTTGACCAGTCAAATGTGGGAAGAAGTTTACTTAAAAATGGAATAGAGCATTTTGGATTTGGTGAAGGGCTTGAGCATGATGCTTACTTAGGTAAGGCCTTACTGAAAAAGTTAAAAGTTAAAAAAGTTACAGTAGTAGGCCACTCTAGAGGTGGTTGGGTGGCTGCAAGAATTGTAGACCTTTTAAAAAGAACAAAATCAATTGAAATTGAAAAGCTAGTTTTGGCAAGCCCTTATGTTAAATACTTTTGGGATTCAGGGATGCCGGGTTTTACAGGAAACTTTTTTGATCTAGCTTTTGACTTCACACTGGCGTTTAACCCAGGTGCTGTGGGGCTTAGTATGGGATCTTCTATAAAGCATTCAAGGAAAGAGGACATTGAAGGGGTTTCAAGCGATCAAAGAGATAGAGCTCTAGGTTACATTTTAAAAGGTACAAACCCAGGGCGGAATGAACAAAGGTCAACATTGTCTTTTGTAAGGTCGGCTGTTCGAAGAGGTTTGAGAGTTCAGGTTATTACTGATGAAAACGATAGAGATTTAGCGCCACTAAGAATTGTCGAAGCCTTAGATATAAAAGGTGTAGACTTCAGTGTTCTTAAAGGTGATGAATATAGCCACTATTGGCCAGAGACCCACCCTGAGGTCTTTGTTAAAAAGGTTTTAGATTAGTTTTTTTGGTTAAAAGGTCGTGGAATTTTAGCTGATGATGAAAAAGTAAAATGTTTTTGATATCCTTATACTTGTGAGAACAAAGAGTTTACGAAAAGAGCGCTACAGGAAAGAAAAAGATAAGTACATTGTCGAGCTTGCAGTGCCAGATTATAATCATTTATTTGATGGCAGGGATCCAGCCAGGTTTAGGCAAAAGGATTTAGATGATGATGCTGTTGACTACATAGTTTCATCAATTCAAGAAGTCACCCTTCCAAAGTTATCACACATAGAAATTTATTTTGATCAGGTGTTTTCCCAAGAAGAGCAAAATATTGTTGTGGATGCTATACACACCTTTTTCCAATACGAATCAGAAATGATGAGCAGAAAAATCAACTCAACTTTTAGAAAAGGTTTGAAGTCTCTTTTTATTGGGATTGTTTTTCTTTCTTTTGCCATCTTGGGGTCTTTAGCTCTTAAAAATACGGATCACTTTCTAGGTCTTTTCTTTAAAGAAGGGGTCTTACTAATTGGTTGGGTTTCTATGTGGAAACCTATAAACATATTTTTGTATGATTGGTGGCCTCTTGCAGATCTTAAGAAGATCTACGATAAGTTAAGTGTAGTTAGAATAGACTTTTCCCAAAAGTTCTAAAAAGGCCTGGAAACATAGCTTTTTTTAAGTTTTTTAAACTTGTTCTTTAGGCCTGAATTGCCGACTCTTCTTTTGTTCTTAATAGGGGGAGTGGAATGAAATTTTTTTTAATAATAACATGTATTTTGTTAGGACCTGTTGTTTCAGGCGCACAGTCTGTAACGTGTATAACAATGCCAATTGCTACTAGTTTTCAATTTAATGTCGAAGATGAGAAGGCGAGGCTTTCAATTAGCCATAACACCGGGGTAGAGCATGCTCCGATAGCGAGCGGGGTTATTACAGGAAGTGACTTAAAGGGGCTGGAGCAGAGACTTGAGTACGTTACAAAAATGGGGGCGTACTTCTCTGTAGATTTTGATATAGAAAATTGTAAATTTGATGCAAAAGATGAGCTGGCGTGTGTTTCAAAAAACTCAGTAAAAATAGGATCTCTTAATGTTGAAGGTTACCACTTTTTGGTGGCTAAAGAAATCACGAAGACAAAGCATGGAGAGTTTGTAAGTCACAGGGTTAGTTTTGATTATAGAGTAAAATCTCGTTTGTACCCAATGACAATGAATTATTATGGAGAAGACTGTAGCTTTAAATAAGAGCTAGTCTTCCTTAAGTCCAGGCACTTCATCATTATTATTGTTTGATAAAATTTGATTTAATAGGGTGAGGCCTGGAGAGCTTCCAAGCTTTTCTTTTTGGTCATTGATTTGAGCGTTTACACTATCAGTAAACTGTTGGTTTACAGTAGGGTCAGACTCACAATTTTTAAGAACACCAAGTCCTGTACTAACACGAACATCCATATTGCTAACAATCTGCTTTTCAAGATCAAAATCTACAGAAAATACATCCATTAAGACACTTATAAGGCTTAAGCTTTGCAGCATCCCCTTTCATTTTTGGAGTGGAACTTCTTCTGTCAAAACGCTCGTCTTCATTTTGAGAAATGTTTAATTGCCCAAGCTTTGTTGAAGAGGGTGCTTGTACTAGGGGGCCAAGGTTTCCAAAAGAAAGATTTAGGCTGGGAACTGAATCAGTCATGTTTTGTGATAAAGTCAAAATACCAATAGGTTGAAGACCGGCTGAAGCGCTTTTGGGAATTATGAACTGTTTAATGTTTACTTGATCGTTTGCAACAAGTCCAGTAAGGCCAAAGCTTTTCTCGCTTTGTGCGTGAAGATCAGCAGACAAAAATTGGTCATTTTAAATAAAGAAAAGACAAAATGAGGGCGTTCTAATCTAGAACACTTTGAATTCGGCTGCAGATCTTTAGTCTGTACTTTGGATCTCAAATGGTAAATAAGCCCTATTTATTTTTATAAATAGTCCATATTTACTTTTATGCCCCAAAAAGCTTAAGGGTAAATTGCATAGAGACGATAGAAAAGGCATGAATTTTACATGGACAAATATAAATATTTTAGTAGTCGAGGATGACCCCTTTATGAGGGAAATGCTTTCAATGATTCTTGAAGATGAGGGGGCCACAGTTCACTGTGCAGAAAATGGGGAGAAGGCAAAAGAGGTCCTTCAAGAAATGCCGGTAGATATAGTAGTTTCGGATGTTCAAATGCCTGTTTGTGATGGTGTTGATTTACTTAAATGGGTTAAAGAGCATTATAGTGACAAGCCTCTTGTTTTTCTGGCTACAGGATTTGCAGACATTACAGAAGAGGATGCGATCTCACTAGGGGCTGAAGCTGTTATCAAGAAGCCTTTTGAAGCAGACACAATGGTTCAATATTTATCAGATTCTTTTGAAAAGTTAACTGAAATTGAAAAAATAGGAGCTTAAATGAAGCCAAAAAGTGTTTGTCGGGCAAAAACAAATTTAAAAAATCCAGAAGAAGCAGTTTCGTTTTTAGCAAAAGAGCTTAAATCAAAAGATGCAAAGATGTCGATACTCTTTATATCAGATGCTTATGATGTAAAAAGTATTGAGCCACATATTAAAGAGTATATGGGCGAGAACGTTGTGGCTTGTAGCACCGCGGGTGAGATTAATTCTGAAGAAGGCTATTGCGAAAACTCTATTTCAGGGGTGTCGCTTAATGGTGATGCTTTTGAAGTGTCAGTCCTGGATATACCAGTGCTGGATAATTTTAAAGGTGAGGAGGTTTCAGGTTTAAGAAAAGAAACCTTAAGTTTAATTGATAAACATAGAGAAGCTGTCCCCAAAGGCCGCTCGTTTGCATTTTTGTTAATAGATGGGCTGGCTATGAAAGAAGAAGAGATTTCAAACTCACTGGCTCATGTAATTCCTGGCGGTGTACCATTGGTTGGAGGTTCTGCAGGTGATGGTTTAAATTTTAAAAATACTTACATATATAATAATGGAAAGTTTGAAATAAACAGAGCAATAGTTGTACTTGCCACCACATCGCTTCCTTTTGAGGTTTTTAAATTTCAGCACTTTTCAGAGTCAGAAACTCAAATGGTCATTACAGAAGCTGACCCTAAAAATAGACTGGTTAAAGAAATTGATGGTGAGCCCGCAGCAGAAGCTTACGCAAGGTTTCTTAATGTTCCAATTTCTGAATTTGGACCTGAAGTGTATTCTAAACATCCTGTAATGCTCAACATTGGTGGGTCAAACTATGTTCGGAGTATCCAGAAGGTAAATGAAGACAACAGCTTAACTTTTTACTGCGCTATAGAAGAAGGAATTGTACTGACACTAGCAAATAAGGATTCAGTTGCAGACAATGTTGAGTCTTTGTTTACAGAAATGAAGTCTAAACTTGGTGAGTTGGACTCATGTGTTCTTTTTGAGTGTATCCTTAGAAGGCTTGAAATACTGAGTATAAATGAGGCCGATAAAGAGCGAATCATGAAGTGTTATAAAGAGAATAATGCAATGGGTTTTCACACCTACGGGGAGCAGTTTGGTGGAATTCACGTTAATCAAACCATTACAGGGATAGCGTTTGGCCATGAGTAGTGAAGAAATAGAGAAGTTACAAGCTGAAGTTGCAAGATTAGAAAAAATAAGACTGTCTCTTATGAAAAGGGTTAAAAACAGTTTGTCTGATAAGAAAGATGCTTTTGGACTTTTTGAAGGTAATATTTTTTTAGAGCAGCAGGTAAAAGAAAGAACAGATACTCTTCGAGAAATGGCTAATGAACTTGCTGGAGAAAAGACGAAGCTGGCTCAATTAATTAAAGCACTGCCAGGTGACGTTATTATCTTTAACAAAAATCTTGAGGTTGAAAAATTTGTAAAGGGTAAATACTCTAAGCAAGAAAGATCAATATTCTCAGATAATTTATTAGAATCTTTTGGTAAAGAGTTTGGCCGTAGAATCAGGGTGGCGGTGGGGAAAGCTTCTGGAGAAGATTCATTTGCAACTTTTGATTTTTTACATAAGAAAAGTGAAAAAGAAGAGGTTTATTATTACTGTGGAGTTTCAAACCTTGATAATGATCAAAATGTTTTATACCTACAAGAGAATACAGAAAAATATTTACAAGAGAAGCTTATTCGAGAGCAGGAGCTTCAACTAGTGGAGTCTTCAAGGCTTTCAGCGCTGGGTGAAATGGCTGGTGGAGTTGCCCATGAAATCAATACACCTTTAGGTGCGATTTTGTTGGCTGCGGGGCAGCTAAAGAAAAATTTGAGCGCTGATGGAGATGTTAACATTGAGAAGGCGGCTAAATTTACGGACTTAATTATTAACACTGTGAATAGAGTAGGGAATATTGTTAAAAGCTTAAGACAGGTTTCAAGAGATGGAACAAGTGATGAATTAGAGATTTGTATGCTCTCAGATATTGTGGAAGACTCTTTAGGGCTTTGCCGGGAGCGTTTTGCAGCTAAGGGGATTAGTCTTGAGCTTGAAGGGGACGTGAACATCCCTGTTTTTGCAAAGCGGATACAGCTCTCTCAGGTTATTCTTAACTTACTAAACAACTCTTTTCATGTGGCGCAAGAGAAGGAAAAAGGATGGATTAAGCTTCGCTGTGAAGAGTTCCAAGACAGCTGCCGTATTTATGTTATTGATTGTGGTGAAGGCATAGAGGAGGAGGTCCTTGAAAAGGTATTTCAACCTTTCTTTACAACAAAAGATGTTGGAGAAGGAACGGGCCTTGGGATGAGTGTGTCACAGCAGATTGTTAGAGATCATAATGGTGAGCTTAAGTATGCATTAGTAGACGGGCATACAGCATTTTATTTTGATGTTCAACGTTGCAAACAGCAGATATCAGCGTAAAGAAAAAACGAGCTCAGTACAGGCCAGGTAGAGTAGAGTGTGAAGTGCAGGATAAGAGTAGGAGAAGTAGTAGAACATGAGTAGATATTTGAGTGTCGGCTCAAATATAGCATGTATACTTTAAATAGCTAGTTTTTTATGGGCCACAGGCTTTTTGGCAATTCTAACAATATATGATAGTTCTCTTATATGGGTAGGCAGATAGAATTTGATACACAAAACGCACTAAACAAAGCAATGAGGCTTTTTTGGAGAAAGGGCTATAGCTCAGTATCGCTTAAGGAGCTTTTAGGTGAAATGGAGATCTTAAATGGATCTTTTTACAATTCATTTGGCAGTAAGCAGAGCGTATTTATCGCCGCACTAAAGAACTATGTAGACGGCGTTGTTTCAAAGCGTCTGGAGATTATTGGTTCAAAAGCTACTTTAAAAGAAGGGCTTGGCGAGTACTTTAAAACTCTGTTGGAGTCTTGTGAGATGGAAGATAAGCCTAAGGGGTGCATGTTTTTAAATCTTTTGTCAGGAGGGGCTAAGGAGAATGCTGAGGCCACAGCACTCCTGCAGGGAGAGCTTAAGAAAGTGGAAGACTATTTGCTAGAGCAAGTTGTTCAGGCAAAAAAAAGAGGAGAATTCTTTTTGGATGTTGATGAGCGTGCAATGGCGCTTTTAATAATCACATACATCAAAGGATTAACGAGTATGGATTGTATAGGGCGCCCAGTTTCTGATCTAAGAGGGCAGGCTCAAATTTTTATAAATTCTGTAATGAAGTAGTTCAAATACTTTTAAAAGGTTAAAAAGGGCTGCTAACGCAATGCACTTCCTGATTTATATCACGTTGTCTGAGAAGGTACTTCGCAGTTCAATTGGGATGTCAAAGGGAGGGCGAAATGAAATTCTTAATATTAATCTTATCTTTAGTGGTATCGGGAACTGTTTTTGCAGATAAAGGCCCTGTCTTAGTCGATTCAAAATTTAGTAAATCTTATGTGCCAATCGGGTTTGATTCAAATGATCAAGTTCAGTTTGTAGCAGAAGGTGTGTTTTCAAATGGCTGTTATCGTAAAGGCCCTGTGGCAATTACTGTAAATCAAGAAACAAAGCAGATTAAGTTAAGTCCACAAAGCTATATGTACTTAGGGGCGTGTATTCAAGTGCTTGTTAAATACAGTAAGGTGATTGATGTTGGAGTACTTAGCCCAGGCACATACTCAATAGTTCAGGGTAAAGATAATGACGTAATTGGTACTTTACCGGTTAAGCCTAATACTGTTGAAGGTGCTGATGATTTTCTTTATGCGCCAATCAATCAGGCTATGCTTACTAGAAACGGGGAAGATGTTACTTTAATTTTAACTGGAACATTCACAAACAGCTGCTTATCTTTAGGTGACGTTATAGTTACGCCACAAGAAGATGTTGTTGTTGTACAGCCTACTGTAAAAATCTCTGGTTCTGCAGAATGTGTAAATGGCAGTTTTCACTTTAAATATGAAAAAGTAATTGAAGAAGAGATTTCACAAGGGCGTTACTTGTTACACGTTCGGTCTATGAATGGAAAAGCTGTAAATAACCTTGTAGAATTATAAATAATTTTTAACAGATGATTTTTTAAAGGGCCTTTTTTAGGCCTCCTTTTTTATTAATAAATAGTGACGTAAATAGGTAAGTGATCTGAACCAGCTAAAGGGATTACATCAGAGTGGCTAACTTCCAAATCACCAGAAGCAAAAGCGTGGTCAATACTGTAAGACCCTGCGCCATGGCGATGGTCTACAACAGTAGACTTCTCACTTGAAATTATGCTCGGGCCTCGAAATATAGTTGTAAGCAGTGAGTATGTGTTGCTTGGAGCTCCGAAAAAAAGCTTAGGAGCGTTAAAATCACCTATAAGTAGAGTGGACTTTGAACCTTTGTATAAATGTCTTAGTCTACGTGCATGGCTGTAGTTTGGGTTGTTGATTCCAAAGAGTAGTTTGAGTGCAGCAGAGAACTTACCTAAGCATTTAACCATAAGGGGCCAGGGGTTTGGAAAATGAGTTCCTATGATTTTATAGTCCTTTCCTTTAGCGGTCACGGTAAAGTCTATAGCTGGAAATTCATACCTTGCGGATTTAAAACTTGAACTGCTTGGAGACTGTTTTATAGCGCAGCTTTTCATCTGAGAGCGCTTTAGCCAATCATCATTGCTGTAAGATGACGGCAGGACTGTTTCTTTAATATTTTTAAGCTCATGCTTACTAAAAATCCTCATACCATTTCCGCTGTGGTGACGTGTGTACTGGTCAATTTTATGCATATGAGGGTAATGGGATGAAAGAAAGTCTGAAACCCCATTTTTATTTTCTTCAATTTTTCTGGGGCAGTATTCTCCTAGGATCAAAACATCAGGCTTTAAGCGGGGTTTTTCTAATAAAGCTTCAATATTTTTAAGTAGATTGACGGGTTTTTCATCATGCTTTTGTTGAGGAGGGAGATGTCGAATGGCGCCGTCTGAAATACAGCCAATGTTCCACCAAACGACCTTTAGGCCTTTTGAATTAGCGGCATTGTATTGCCAGTTCTGGCCACTTTCTCCAGAACGGTAGACAAAGTCAGTAGCAAGAGACACTTGTGTTAAGAGTAAAGAAGGTAATAAAAAAGTAAGGCTAAATAAAAAAAATCTCAAAACTAAACACTCCCTTTGTGTAATATTACTCGGGTCTTAAAGGGGGGAGCTTCAGCTCAATAGGTACTGCCTTATGGCCTCTAAGAGGAAGTGTTCCTTTATTTGCAATTCAGTCAAAAAGTTAGAGTGAACTGTCTAAATAAAAGTCTTCTTGTTGCAGGTTTGAATATAGATTTTTTAGCTAAATAAAGATGTTTTGGTAAAAAATAGAATGCAGACTAATGCAGATACCAATTTTTAAGGTATTTTGACAGGGATAAATCTATAGATTAAAAGTGATCTAATGGAGTAACTTTATTGTGAAAACTAAAATAATTATTATTCTGATTATATTTTTTGGTTACAGTTCTTTATCACTTGCTATAAATAAGAAGATCTACAAAGAGGGTCGCTTATTGGTTCAACAAATGTGTATCTCTTGTCACCAGCCAAGGGTTTCAGGAAACCGTGCGGCGCCACCATTTTTTAAAGTTCTTGAGCATTACGATGGGAAAAGTAAAAAAAAGATTAAGGGTTGGATTAGTGAATTCTTAAAAAAACCTAGTGAAGAAATAAGTCGAATGCCTGGGGCGGTTAGAAGTTTTGGGTTGATGCCTAATTTAGGCCTTGGAGCAGAACAGATAAACAAAGCGTCTTATTACCTTAGCCGAACAGATCTAGAAGATTTAAATACCGTTGAAGAACCTAGTGGAAAAGTTGAAGAAAACCTGGCTTCAAGAGGGATGAAAATAGCACTTTCAACAAAATCTCTACTTGGTAAGAACCTGCTTTTAAATCTTAAGAAGAAGGGTAGTTTGGGGGCTGTTAAGTTTTGTTCTTTAAAAGCACCTGAGTTTACTAAAATAAAAGAAAAAGAGTTCGGGGTCTCAATTAAAAGGGCAACAGATAAGGCTCGAAACTTAAAGAACAAAGCAAATGATGAGGAATTAAAGTATATTGCTCATTACAAAAAAGAACTAGATAAAAAATCTGGAGACCTCAAGCCTGTTATCGTTAAGTCCAAGTTGTTTTCTAATTATTATTCTCCGATAATAACGAATAATATGTGTTTGCAGTGCCACGGAGACCCATCAAAAGATATCAATAAAAAAACACACCGAAAGATTGTGGCAAAATACCCCAAGGATGAAGCTGTTGGATACAAGGCTGACCAGCTGCGAGGTATTTGGAGTATTCAGTTTAAAAACTAATCTTTTTAAAAGTGGTGGGGCTTTGGTTTTAAAGTTCCGGACTATATATCGTCAGTCTTAGTTATAATAATAAAGTGGCATCTTTTTGAAACCTAGTGAAATAGTTTAAATTAACTGAGTCTTTTATAGAATTTAAAAAAAATCTCGCACCTTGATTATTCTTAAAGAGTACACAAGTTCTTAATATGAGGGAGGCATATGGAAGCTGCAAAAATTGGAGTAGAAGAATTTAGTGAGCACCAAACAAAAGAAGCTGTTCTGGAAACGAAGCTAGAGCTTCGTGAGATGTTAGGCAATGAAGTTAAGGTTGACCTGAGCTTAGATAGAGTGAGGCCTGAGAAGAATGAATATACGATTTCAGCAAAAATACGTGGCTTGTCGAGGTTTATTCATATTTCGAAAACGGGTCAGGGCTTACATGAATCACTTTATAAGATTAAGAAGGCTATTGTGCGGCAGGTGAGGTCTCTTCTTGATAAGCAAAGGAGTGTACGGCGCAGGAGAAGGCTTTAAAGGACTTTTACATTCACCATGTTGTGCTATACTTTAGCCCTGCTATCTTTAAGGAGATGAGTTTTGAGCTATTAAGGGGCAAGTAATATGGTGGTTTTAAATAATGTGGAAGACGCTGTTGAACAAGTCATTCAAAAAATAGGAAGTGATATTGTTCTTGGAACACCTCTTGGTGCAGGAAAGCCCAATCAGCTTATCAACAGCTTGTATGACAGAGTGAAAAAAGACTCTGCAGCCAACTTAAATATTATTACAGCTTTGAGTTTACAAAAACCCTTTGGAAAGACTGACTTAGAAAAAAGATTTTTAAAACCTTTTGTTGAAAGGGTTTTTGGTGATTATCCGGATCTAGATTACGAAAAAGATCGTGTAAAAGGTTGTTTGCCAAAAAATATTAAAGTTACAGAGTTTTACTTTGCTGCAGGAAAGTTTTTAAACAATCCCGGGGCTCAACAAAGCTATTTGTCTACAAATTATACGCATGTAGCAAGGGATGCTTTTTCAAAAAGAGTGAATCTTGTTTTTCAACAGGTGTGTAAAGGGGAGATTGATGGAGAAATGGTCTACAGCTTAAGTTGTAATTCTGACATTACAATAGAGCTTGTTGAGAAGATGAAAAAAAGTGGTGAACCTTTTTGTATCGTGGCACAGGTTAACCAAGAGCTTCCCTTTATGTATGGTGAGTCTGTTGTAGGGCCTGAGTTTTTTGACATAGTTGTAGATAATAGAGATTTAGACTGCGCTATTTTTTCTACACCTAAAATGTCTGTTAATGCTACGGACTATATGATCGGACTTCATGCCTCAACATTAGTTAAGGATGATGGGGAGATTCAAATTGGTATAGGGTGTCTTGGTGATGCTTTGGTGTACTCTCTTTGTTTGCGTCATGAAAAAAATGAGACCTACCAAAAGGCTTTAACGGCTTTTAAAATACAAAAACAAGATTTTCCGATCTTAGAAAAATTTGGAGGAAGTGGTGTTTTTAACAAAGGTCTTTTTGCTGCCACAGAAATGTTTGTAGATAGCTTTATGAACTTATATCAGGCCAAGATTTTAAAAAAGAAAGTCTATGACTCTGTGATCTTACAAAGGCTTTTAAATGAAGAGCGAATACAAGAAAACTTTAAAGATGATATTTTAGATGTTTTATGTGCTGAGGGAGCTGTTCGCTCAAGTCTTACAAAAAAAGATGTGCAGTTTCTAAAAGACTTTGGGGTTTTTAAATCTTCTGTTTCTTTTAATGAAGGCTTTCTAGGGTTAGATAGTGGTGAGTCTGTCAAAGCAGATCTTTTTGATAAAGAAGCTCTTGAGTTAATTAAGAAAAAGGCTTTAGGGGCTAAACTTAGGAACGGAGCTGTTGCACATGCTGGTTTTTTTGTGGGCCCAAGAAATTTTTATCAATTTTTAAAAGATCTTCCTATAGAGGAGAGAAAGTTAATCCGTATGAAGCAGGTGTCTCAAATAAATCAGCTTTATGGACATGAGGAAATTGATAGGCTTCAAAGAAAGAACGGGAGATTTATCAACACTTGTATGAAGGTGACATTAAATGGAAGTGCTGCTTCTGATGCCCTAGAAGATGGTGGGCAGATAAGCGGTGTAGGTGGACAGTATAACTTTGTTGCTATGGCTCATGAGCTTCCTGATGCAAAGTCAGTTTTACAGCTTCGTAGTACAAGGGTTACTAAAACAGGTGATCTTGAATCCAACATTGTCTTTAACTATGGAAACTGTACGATTCCAAGGCACCTAAGGGATGTGGTGATTACAGAGTATGGTATCGCAGATTTAAGAGGTAAGACGGATGAGGAAGTGGCAATTGCTCTTATTCAAATTGCAGACTCTTCGTTTCAAGAGGAATTGATCAGGCAAGCTCAAAAAGCTCAAAAAATTAAGAAAAACTTTAAGCTTTCAAAGCGATTTAGTGATAACACCCCTTTAAGCTACACTAAAATTTTTAATGAACTCAGATCAGAAGGGCTTTTCCCAGTGTTTCCGTTTGGAACAGATTTTACAGAAGATGAAATTTCATTAGGTAAGGCTTTAAAGTTTTTAAAGGCAGGGGTTCAAACAAGGTGGGGTTTGTTAAAGACTTCAGCAGGGGCTTTGCTCTCTGGAGGCTGCCCTGATAGGTTTTCACACCTTTTAGAGCGAATGGACTTGTCTAAACCTCAGAATGTAAAAGAGCGTTTGTATAAAAAGATTTTAGTTTATGCTTTTAAGAAGACTCTTTAGGGGAAAGATAAAGTTGATAGAGGTTCTTTACTTAGATGATAATTTTTGTGTAGTGAATAAACCTTCGGGCTCTGTTGTTCACCGCACTAGAGGCGCTGAAAGTTTTCCTATTGTCTTACAACTATTAAGAGATCAATTGGGAAAGAAAGTCTTTCCAGTTCATAGACTTGATAGAGGAACCTCTGGTTGTTTAGTTTTTGCATTTGATTCAGAAACAACGGCACTGCTGCAGACTGCACTTAAAGAGGGGCGGAAAAAGTATACGGCTCTTTGCTTAGGGTGCCCGCCTCTTGAAGGAGTCTTTGACCGAGAGCTCACTGCAGAAAACAAAGTCAAAAAAGAGGCTATGACTAAATTTAAAAGAGTAGGTACTTTTGAGAATTATAGTTTATTAGAGCTAGATTTGATCACTGGAAGAAAGCATCAAATTAGAAGACACCTCTCCTTTGAGGGGCATCATATTGTGGGGGACGTAAACTACGGTAAGGGGTGGTTAAACCGTAAGTTTAGAGAAGACCATGACTTTAACCGTCTTTTTCTGCACTGCCATGAGATTTCTTTTGCTCACCCAGAAACAGGAAAGCAGATTCATATTGAATCTGCTTTGAGTTTAGAATTAGAGACTCTGCTTAAGAGTCTTGCTCCTTTAGAGCTTTAAATAATTATGTGGACACAGTTAATCTGCCCACACAAAGATCTAGCTTATATCTGTACGCACTCTACATTATAAAATTCAGAGTTTTTTCTTTCAAATTGCAGAGTTAAGGAGTGGTTCCGTAGTTCCCGTAGTTCCGTAGTTCCGCACTAAGAATTAAAATTTGAAAAATCTCAAACAGGCGACTTGTCCCGCCACTTGAAAAAGGCAAAAAAAAGCTAGCGATTTCGCTAGCTTATGCCTAAATTGGTCGGGGAGACAGGTCTTAAAGTTCGTGATGTCTAAGATACTGTAATCACTAAAATCACAAATAATAACAACAACTTAGGACTGATCTGACTTGGAACGAAATGGAAGATATTAGAAGCATTTAGAGCCTGTTCTATGGCTGGTGTTAGGTAAAAACTAAATCTTTACCGCCAATTTTTTTAGAAAGATTAGCAGCGAGAACAGTGAGGTCTTGCTTTTTGCATAATATAGGTTTATATTTACCT
>JBOEFV010000052.1:0-26781 GCA_050633065.1 Bdellovibrionales bacterium | reverse complement strand
CTTTTACCAAAGCTTGCTATTGGTGAAGAGCTTCCATGTTTTGGGCTTACCGAGCCTCAAGCGGGTAGTGATGCAGGGTCTGTGACATCTTCAGGTGTTGTTTTTAAAGGTGAAGATGGAAAACTAAAACTTCGTGTTAACTGGAATAAGCGTTGGATCACCCTTGCTGCAGTAGCAACAACAATTGGTTTAGCTTTTAGAGTAAGGGATCCTGAAAATTTACTTGGTCAAAATGATGAGGCTTCAGGAGATGATAGAGGAATCACATGTGCTTTAATTCCATCATCTACTCCAGGGGTTGTAACAGGAAATAGACATAACCCGCTCGGGGCTCCTTTTTACAACTGCCCTACACAAGGTAAGGATGTTGTTGTTGATCTTGAAGACTGTGTTGTTGGTGGGTCTGCTGGAGTTGGTAGAGGTTGGAGTATGTTAATGGACTGCTTAGGTGCTGGACGTGGTATCTCTCTTCCTTCTCAAAGTACTGGTGGTGCGAAGATGGCGTTTAGAGTTTCTTCAGCTCACGCAACTGTAAGAAAGCAGTTTGGTCTTTCTATTGGTAAGTTTGAAGGTGTTGAAGAGCCATTAGCTGAAATTGGTGGGTTCACTTATATTCTAGAGGCTTGTCGTAATTTTACATGTGGTGCGATTGATAGAGGAATCAGTCCTCCAGTTGTTACAGCAATTGCAAAGCTGCAAACAACTGAAGCTTTTAGAAAAGCTATTAATGGTGCGATGGATATAGTTGGGGGATCAGCAATTTCTGAAGGACCAAGAAACACATTAGCACATGCTTATAAATCAACGCCGATTGGGATCACCGTTGAGGGTGCAAATATTTTAACAAGAACGTTGATGATCTTTGGACAAGGTGCTTTGCGTGCTCACCCTTATGCGTATCAAGAAGTAAAGACTGCTGAGGCGGGAGATTTAAAAGGTTTTGATGCTGCATTCTGGGGCCACATTGGTCATATTGTAAGAAATATTTTTAGATCAGTACTGCTTAGTTGGACTCGTGGTTTCTTGGCAGTTGGTTTTGGTGGTGGACCACTTAACTCTCATTACAGAAAGCTTTCATGGGCGTCTGCAAGTTTTGCGATTATGGCAGACATTGCAATGGGTTCTTTAGGTGGAAGTTTAAAGTTTAAAGAGAAAATTACAGGAAGATATGCAGATATTCTTTCTTGGATGTATTTAAACTACGCTGTTATGAGAAGGTTTGAATCAGAAGGTTCTAAAAAAGAAGATCTTCCTTTTGTTAACTATGCTTTAGAGTATGGAAACAAAGAAATTCAAAAAGGTTTTGAAGGGATTTTTTCAAACCTTCAGGTTCCAGGTTTAACATGGTTCTTTAAAGGAATTGTTGGTCGTTGGGCGCGTTTAAACTCTATGGGCTTTGGCCCTTCTGATGATTTAGGTCACGAGGTTTGTGTTAAGATGATGTCGTTGTCTGAACAAAGAGAGAGACTCACTAAAGGCATCTATATCCCTGAAGACGGAGAAGACGGTTTAGGAAAACTTGAGTGGGCGTTTAAACTTTCTAAGCAAGCCTCAGATGTTGAGCGTAAAATCAAAAAAGCTGTTAGAGCAAAAACTCTTCCAAAGAAAAGAGTTGCAGCTTTAGTTGATCTTGCTGTGGAGAAAAATGTAATCACAGGCGAAGAAAAAGACTTGATTGCTAAATCAATTGCGGCTCGTTGGGACGCGATTCAAGTGGATGATTTTGATGACGCTGAATTTAAGAGTTTTAGCCCTAAGAGCTATACTACAGGGCTGTAGGAAAGCTTAGTTAACTCAGTAAATAAGCGCTTTTAATTAGAGCGCTTATTTTAAAAGCCTAAAATTAAGGAAATATAAGATTAATTCATAATGCTTTGCTTCAAAGCATATATTGACGATGATTCAAAAAATAAAATCTAGCAATATCAATACCTTGTACTCACCTATAAGAAAAATATTTATCAGAGAGAAAAATCAGTAATTTGTCATAATCTAAACTTATATCTAGCCTGATTCCAATGCTAAATAGTTAGCGGGGGAAATAAGGGGAGATAAGGGATGAAGAAATTAATACTAGCACTAGGTGTTTTGGCTATGACAACAGGTGCTGTTGCAGACTCGGGACGGGCTCAACAGGATTTATCATTAGAGGATTTGATCCGGATTGTTATAGGCTTTAAAGATGCTGTTGAGGATAAAAAAGACCGGACTGATAACCCTAAGCCTCCTCGGAGAAAACTTGTTGTTGAAACTTACTCCATCCCTGTGAACCGGAGAGAGGTTTTAAGAGGAGAGTCGGTAATTCAAATAAGAAAAGCTTTAAAGGAGCAAGGAGTTAACTTAGAAGGAAAGGCTATTAGATCTGTAGGCCTAAGAGCTAAATCAAGGCACGGTAGAGGGAAGGTTTCTTTACAGGTAGGAAGGTTTGATACAGAAGAGAAAAGAATTGAAGGAAGGCCAAGGGCTTTTGACAGAAAGGGTCCAAGGACTATGCATAATTTGGCTCTAAAAGCTCCGGTGACTGTTAGAGAGCAGCTCTCTAGAGGTGGAGTTAAAGGGCCTATCAGGCTTAATCTAAGAGGAAATATAAAGGTTGGAAAAGTTATGGTTGAGGTTGTTCGAAAAAGACGCAGATAGGTGTCAAATCACTTGTGCTAGCGTATGAGCACCAGGAAGCCCCCTTTATAGGGGGTTTCTTGCGTTTAAGGGGTTCAGGTTTTATAAAAGGATTATGAAGACAAATAATATATTTATTAGAAGAGATGGTGTGTTTGGTGGTGTCTGTGGAGGCCTTGCCTTTAAGTTAGGGGTTCCGGTTCTTATATTAAGAATAGCTTTATGGATTTCATTCTTATGCACTTTTGGACTTACTTTTTTGATTTACTTATCTGCAGTAGTGGCTTTTCCAAGTGAGCTAACGGTGAACTTTGGCGACCAGCCTAAGTTTTTAGGAGTTTGTCATAATCTAGCTCCAAAACTTGGAGTGCACGAGACTTGGTTAAGATTTGTGACTTTGGTTTCATGGATATTAACAGGTTTTGTTCCTATATTTGCAGTTTATATGATTTTATTTTTAGTGAATGCTGCTACAGATAACGGTGAGATTGATTCTTCTGGCATGAGGGATGTAAACTAAAAATAAGATTAAGCAATCAGGGGGAAGTATGACTGTATTATTAGTAGGTGTTGGTCTTTTAGCGGCGACATTTTTTTTCTTTATGGCTATTTACAATGGGCTTGTAACATCAAGAAACCAAGTAAAGAACGCTTTTGCGCAAATAGATGTACAATTAAAAAGAAGGTATGACCTTATCCCTAACTTGGTTGAGGTGGCAAAAAAGTATATGGCTCACGAGTCAGATACTTTTGAAAAGGTTGTTAAAGCTAGAAATGCAGCAATCAGTTCACAAAAAGAAGTTTTAGCAGATCCTTCAGATGGTGATGCAATGGCAAAGCTAAATAAATCAGAAGGGCAGATGTCAGGTGCTTTAAGTAGGCTTTTAATGCTAACTGAAAACTATCCAGAGCTTAAAGCTGATGGAACAATGAATAAGTTAACAGAAGAGCTTACATCAACGGAGAATAAAGTTGGATTTGCAAGACAATTTTATAATGACTCTGTACTAGCTTATAATAACAGAAGAGAAGTTTTTCCAAGTTCTATAATAGCAGGGATGTTTAACTTTAAAGCCTCTGTGTATTTTGAAATTGAAAATGCTGAAGAGAAAGAAGCTGTTAAAGTTCAGTTTTAACTGATGACTAATTTTTTTGAACAACAAAAATTAGCTAAAGCAAAATCTAGAAAAATTATATTTACGTTTATAATTTTTCTGGGCTTACAGTTTGGTGCCATTTATTACCTATATGCAAAGTATGCTTCAATTAGAGAAAGTGTATATGCGGAAGGGTCATTTGAACCCAATGAGGCTGGGGTAGACCATGATGCTCTTAAAATAGCTTTAGGGGCAGCACTTATATTCTTAGTTTTGTTTATGTATAGAAGGTTTAGTTTTTTTTCAAAGCCCTCACAAATCCCTCAAAGAATGGGTGCAAAAAGAATAGATTTTGAGAGCAAAGATCCTGATGAACAGACTTATTATAATATAGTTTCAGAGATGACTCTAGCTTCAGGGATTCCTATGCCAGAGGTCTATGTTCTTAAAAAAGAATTAGCCGTTAATGCGTTTACCTCAGGACACAATCATCAAAATGCAAATATTGTTGTTACACAAGGAGCTTTAGATAAGTTTACAAGAGATGAACTTCAGGCTGTTGTAGGCCATGAGTTTGGACATATAGTCAGTGGTGATGTGAGATCAAATATTGAACTTTTATCTGTGGCGTTTTCATTTTCAGCTATTTTTACGGTGGGTTATTATCTTCTTCGAATATTTGGAAGAGGTTCAAGTCGAAGAAGTTCTAAAGGAGGCGGAGGGCAACTTGTGTTGATTGCTTTTGCGGTAATGGCTTTTGGTGCAATAGGCTCTTTTATAGCAAGGGTGATCTCAAGTATGTTTTCAAGACAAAGAGAATACCTGGCTGACGCCTTATCAGTTCAGTTTACAAGGTACCCAGCCTCTTTAGCTAGTGCGCTAGCAAAGATTAGAGATGGTGCTGGAGGAAGTGTTTTAGATGCTGCTAATGGATCTGAAGTGAGCGCAATTTGCTTTAGTTCTTCTTTATCTTGGATGTCATTAGTTTTTAGCACGCACCCTCCTTTAGATGAAAGAATTAAAAAAATTGACCCTCAGTTTTTAGAAGAAGGTTCCTCATTTAAAAAAGAAAAAGAAAAAGAAACTGAAAAGCCTTCGTATCAAAACCTTGGAATTGCAGTTGGTGGAGAAAAATCTCTTCAGTACCTGGCAACATTAGGTCTTTTAACGGAAGAGGATATGAGTGCTGCAGAGGTAACACTTAATGAAATTAAGAAAAATGATTTAAGCCCATATTTAAATACTTATTCAGTTGAGGCGTTGGTTTATTCTGTACTTATTTCTGAAGAAAATGAAGCTGAGCAAAAGTCGATAATTTTAGAGCACGCCTCAAAAGAGCTTGTGGAGAAGGTGTCAGAAATCCGATCAATATTTAAAGAGACAGAGGCTGTTCAAAAAGTCTCTTTAATGGAGCTTATTGTTCCACTTTTTTCTCAAATTTCAGCATCTGTGAGCATGAGAATATTAGAGGTTTCAAAACTCTTAGTGGATCAAGATGGGGAGGTGACGCCTTTTGAAAGTTTCATGTATTTATTTGTTAAAAAGTATAACTACGGTCTTGAAGGGGATTATAAAACACCATCTCCAGCAGATATTGTTTACTTGATAATTTCAGTGGCGAGTATGAATGTAGAAAACCCTGACTTAATAGAGCAGGCAAAAAAAGAAGCGTTAAGAGAATATTTTGGAAAAGAAATTACAGAGGTTTCAAGTACAGGAGATATGGAAAATGTATTTTGTAGAATCTCTAAACTGTCACTTAAGAATAAAGAAAAGTTAGTAAAAGCTTTGATGAAGGCTGTCACTTTTGACAAATATTTAAACCGTGAAGAGTTTGAAAGCTTTAGAATTATTTGTGATGCAATGGAGGTGCCAGCACCTCCCATTAATATTTAATCAATAGCTGAAGGTGTTTGAGGCTCTATGCTTGATTGTGTTTCGGGGTCACTTAGTGGCGTTACTACTATGTCTAAGAGTGGAAGTCCTCCGGCCTCAGGAGGTTTACTTTTCATACTGTTAAAATAAGTGTTTAAGAAGGATGAAGTAATAGGGGAGCCCATTCTCTCCCAAAACCCTGCTGAGCGGTCACTTGTACATTTTATGGTGGTTAAGGACTTTTGGACTCTTCCTGTGTCAGGGTCTCCTCCTGTATCCTCGACTGTTAAATCATAGGCTCGGTAGCACTGGCGTTCTCTACAAAAAATGTGTGCATATGCATATTCTGATTTGTACTTATCCACAAAGGCGTCATCAAGAGTTTCCTGTACTTGGAAAACTTCAATATCACCACAGACTTCAGCAAAGGCGAAAGATGTTGAAAATAAGGCTACAATTAAAACGATATATTTCATAAGCATTTATCGGGTTTTTAGCTTGATAATTAAGCTGTCTCAGTTTGAGAATGGTAGGGGTTTATGAATATTTTTTAAAAACTTAGGCTTTAGGAGCAATCTGTGAGGTGTTGAGATAGGTTTTTCATATGTTTCGAGGGGCTGGGATTTTCTTATTACTGATATTTTTGGGTGGAAGCTTACAGGCTTCGGCAGCACCTTCTTGCCAACTACTTTTAAAAGTAGAGCTTTCAAGCCCTAAAGAGAGACCTTTAAGGTTTATGTCTTATAACGTGCTAAATCTTTTCCTGCATCAGGGAAAGTACGTTTGGGGTGAAAACGGCCAAGAAAAAGTAAATCAAGATCACATGCCAAACCAAAAACCTGAAGAGCAAACAAGAGGGGTGGCTGCGGCAATTTTAACAACAAGACCTGATTTTTTAATTCTTCAAGAAGTTGAAGGGCGAGATTCACTACATAGATTTAATGATGAATACCTAGGTAGTGATTATCAGGTTTTTATGCCACCTACGAATGATAGTCGAGGTATAGGGGTTGCGTTTTTAATCAGAAAAAATGTTGATGTGAGGGTTGAGGTTGGCAGTGCTTCAGAGCACACATGGGTTAATCCTACAGGAAGAGAAGAAAAGGTTTTTTCTAGAAACTTTCCAGTGTTTAAAATATTTAAGCCTAGAGCAAAGGAGCCAAGTTTAATTATTGCTGGAGTTCATTTTAAATCTCAAAGGGATAGAAAGGGTGATCCTAATTCATACCTTAAGAGACAAACTGAAATGGAGCATGCAGTTCAGATACTTGAGCGTATGAAACGAAAACACTCAAACTCTCCAATTGTTGTGATGGGGGACTTTAATGCCAGCCGGGGTGATAAAGAAGTGATGCCTATTTTTGAAAAGCTTGGTTTTTTTGATCCACATTTGAGTGAGATGCATTTTGAAGATATCGGTGGACTAGGGAGAACAACGCATACATATCACCCTTTTATTAAGAATGTTGAGCAACCTGCTGTGAGGAATGCCCTTGATAGAGCGCTTCTTTCACGCCGCTTATTAAAGTATTTAAAAAAATCAGCAATTTATAGATATAGGGTTTTAGGGTCTGCGACAAAGAAGAGGATTCCAGAATCATATAGTGAAAGAGATGAAAACCCAAGTGATCATTATCCAATTTATTTTGATTTAGACCCGTCTATAATTTTTGATTAAAGCATTATTCTTCTATCTAGAAAGCCTTTCATAGATTAGTCTTATTAACTTATGGGACAATTTTACGCTCTTTTGGCAGTACTTTTATTTATAGTGAGTCATTCACAAGTTAAAATACTTTCACATTTTCCTGTTGAGCAAGTTGTGTTTATCAGGGCTTTAGGAATTTTGTGTTTAAGCATTCCCATGATGATGTATTTAAAAATCCCACTACTTGGAGTAGATAGAAAAAAACTTTTTTTCCGTGGAGCTTTAGGAACGATTGCTATTTTTTGTTACTTCACAACATTACAAAACTTACCCTTGGCAAACGCTGTTGTTTTAGCCCAGCTTGCCCCATTTTTTGCAGTTTTTTTTGCTGGAATTGTTTTAAAAGAAAAAAGCAGTTTTGTTGTTTACCTTTTATTTGTATTAGCCCTTTTTGGAGTCTTTTTAATTAAGGGGCCTGGTGCAGTAGGGGATTCATGGCTTTATATGCTTGGAGTGTTAGGGGCTGCATTTGCTGCGTTTGCATATAACTTAGTGAGGAGCCTGAAAAAAACAGATCACCCTTTAGTGGTTTTGACATGGTTTCAATATGTGCTTTTGCCAGTTTCTTTTGTGGGCCTTGTTTTTGACGGCGGTGTGATGCCGACACCCAAAGACTACTCGCCAATTTTTTTAATAGCTCTGTTTTCATTTTTAGCACAAGTTTGCTTAACGCTAGCTTATCAAAAGGCTGAGATGTCAAAGTCTTCTAGTGTGAACTTTTTATCGATCCCACTTTCCGTTGTAGTTGCAAGTGTCTTCTTTGGAGAGAGTTTAAGTGTCACTCAACTCATAGGAGTTGGAGTGGTTTTTAGCGCTGTAACGCTAAACACAGTTTTCAGATCTAGGATTGAAGTTTTTTTCCAGTCGATAGGTCAAAAAAGTACATAAGGCAGATCACCCAAAAACTCATTGCAATTGTAAGGTGGCCTAATTGTAAAGGAAGGGGAGCAAGCAGGGCTAGGTTGATAAGTCCAACAATTAAAGTAGAGAGGCCAAGACCAATAAGGCTTAAGCCAAATCTTCTTTTAGGGTCAGTAATCCAAATAACTGAGGCTGTTAAAGCAAAAGCAAAGAAGGGATGAAAGCTTCTCACCTTTATCAACCAAGGACTTTGTGGATCAAAATCCATTGAAAAACCTTTAAGAAGACTTTCAGAGGGGTAGAGAGTGTCCCCAAGAGCAGCTAAAGCACCGGAGGCTCCAGTGATAAGAAAAAGGAGTAAAACAGGTCCCCACTTTTTTAAGTGGGTTAGGTCAGTGAACTTAGTTTTTTTGTCATCAAAGAAAATAACCCCAGTATTACAGGCAACTAATAAAAGAGTGTTACTAAGGTGTATAATCATAACTAAAGCTCTAGCGTGAGAGGCGTTACTCCCCACTAATTCAGACAGCACAAGTTTTGCTCCCACTAAAGATTCTAAGATGGTGAACGTTAAAACTCCGAAAGCAAAAATTTTGGCGGTGCGACTGAAGCGAGCAGAGAACATTGTCATGATGCTTAATAAAAGGACAAAAATACCATATAGTCCAGAAGTGGCTCTATGTGTGTATTCTATTAAAGTCTTAGTGGATGAAGACTCTAAAATATAGCCACCATGACAAGAGGGCCAGTGGGCGCCGCACCCATCGCCGGATCCAGAGGCTCGGACAAAAGCGCCCCAAACAATAACAAAGAAAGTGTATATAAGAAGGAGCTTCCAGCCTGTTTTCATAGGGCTGAATATGAGTCAATAATGGGGTTCTTTCAAGTTTTTATTGTGTAATCGTATATATGAGAGTTAGAATTTGTCGTGTTAACAATTAAAAACAATAAGGAAAGGACGCATATGAAAAATCTACTTTTGATATTTGCAGCATTATCGCTTCTTGCAACAACAGGTTGCTTAAAGGGTAAAATGGGCGCAGAGCCAAAAACAGACGCTGAAAAAACAATCTACACACTAGGTCAAATGGACTCTAGAAGGCTTCAAAATTTTGATCTTTCTGATCACGAATTTAAAGTTTGGGTTAAAGGTGTAAAAGATGGACTTGCTGGAAAGACTGATAAAGTAGACATGCAAGCGTTCTCTAAAGAAATCTCTAAGCTTGGTGATGAGAGATCTAAAAGAGTTGCTGCTGGAGAAGCTAAGGCTTCAGAAGGTTACCTTGCTAAGATGAAAGCTGAAGCAGGAGCTGTAGCTCTAGATTCAGGTGTAATCTACACAGAAACTAAAGCTGGTGAAGGTGCTAACCCTGCTGCTGACGCTATGGTTAAGGTTCATTATCACGGTACTTTAAGAGATGGTTCAGTGTTTGATTCTTCTGTAGACAGAGGAAATCCTGCAACTTTCCCTTTAAACAGAGTTATTCCATGCTGGACGGAAGCTGTTCAAAAAATGAAAGTTGGCGGAAAAGCTAAGGTTACTTGCCCAGCTAAAACTGCTTACGGCGATAGAGGAGCTCCTCCAAAAATTAAGCCTGGTGCAGCTTTAACTTTTAATGTTGAGCTTTTAGAGATCGTCGCAAAAGACGCTCCTAAGAAGTAAGACCACATTTAATTAAAGCTTTACAAAGCTTACAAGCCCTAGGTATGTACCTAGGGTTTTTTTATGCTTAATCAGAACGTATAATGAGGTTGGGCGAAAAGGGTGGTGTATAGTGGAGCAATTAAAGCATATTTTATTAGACGTTTTATACTCTAGTTATTTTTCTTCAATTATGGGCTTTATGCTCTTAATCCTTGTAAGACACCTTCTTATAAGAGCAGTGATGGGGTTGAGCTTTAAAGATTATGAGCGTCGTCAAAAAAGAGTGACGGCCACCAGAAACTTTACATTCTTTTTACTGGTTTTGATATTTTTTTTAATGTGGGGTGAGGAGCTTAAATCAGTGGCGGTCTCACTTTCTGTAGTAGCTGTTGCTGTAGTCTTAGCCTTAAAAGAGCTTATAATTTCATTTACAGGTGGCCTTATAAAAGTGTCATCCAAACTTTTTGAAATAGGGGACAGGGTAACGGTAAAAGGGATGAGGGGGGAGATCATTGACCACAACCTTTTTACAACAACTCTTTTTGAAATCGGACCAGGGCAGTACTCAAATCAATACACTGGAAGACAAATTAAAATACCAAACTCAGTGTTTATTACAGATAGCCTTGTGGTGACACCAAGTGGAAATCACTACACGCTTCATGTGGCAACATTAAGTGTGGCTTTGGATAAGAATATTTTTGAAAAGCAGAAAATTCTACTAGAGGCTGCTCAAGCTGTTTCAGCTCCGTATATGCAGCTGGCTGAAGAGTACATAACCCGTATGTGTAGAAAGCAAAATGTAAGAGTGCCAGATTTAAAACCTAGGGTTTTGTACGAAACTCCAAATCCAACTACGGTAGAGTTTCACATTAGAATGCCTATGCCGTTTAAGGCACTTACAAGAACAGAGAACAAGGTTAAAGATATGTTCTTTGCTGAAATGTTTAAAAGAGGCTTGTAGGGCAGAGGGTGCTAATCAGGCTGCTCGAAATTACGAAGGTGTAAAAACTGAAAGTGTTTTGAAAAGTGATCAATTGCATCTGCAATAATTTGTTCTTTGCAGTGACCAAAAACATCATACTCTTGACCGCCTTGTAGTATGAAAACTTCTGCGCGGTAGTAAGTGCCGTCTTCATCAGGTATATAGTCAGGTATAAAGAATTTTCGCAGGCGGATGCCGTAGTAAAAATTTTCAACATCTTCATTTTTTAAAACAAGGCGCATCGTATCTTTTGTGTGTAGGTCTAGCTCAGCATTAAATCCCTTACTGATAAGTTCAGCTTTTAAAGACTCTAGTGCTGGTTGCACAACACTTAATAAAAATGAACTTGCTTCCTTATAGGTCGGTAAAGAGGTGAGTGCATCAAGGCGCTCTCTCCAGGGGGTAGATGTTTTTGAAATTTGTACAGAGCTGCTGTGCGTTTGAACTGTTGAGAGTAACATATGGTCAGCTTTGAGTGTTTTGATGAATATGAAGAGCCCTGTGAGCATCATAAAAATCATTGGAAAGGCGGCTGCAATAGTCATGGTTTGTAAAGCATCAAGCCCGCCAGAAACTAGTAATGCGGCAGCGACAGCACCTTCTAAGAATGCCCAGTAAACTCTTTGCCAAATAGGTGGTTCTTTAGCCCCTCCAGAAGAGAGTGTGTCAATTACAAGAGATCCTGAATCTGATGAGCTTACAAAAAATGTTATAATTAAAAACAGGCCTAAAAGAGATAATGCAGTAGAGTAGGGGAAGACTTCAAAGAATTTAAATAAAGCTACGGGAACGTTTGAATCAACGGCTTCAAGAAGTTCACCTCCTCGGCCAGCTAAGATTTCTGTTAAAGCGGAGTTTCCAAAAACGGTCATCCATAAGAAAGTAAACCCTGTTGGAATAAAGAGAACTCCAGACATAAACTCTCTAATGGTTCTCCCTTTAGAGATTCTTGCAATGAACATCCCAACAAAAGGTGACCAAGAAAGCCACCAGCCCCAATAAAGTAGAGTCCATCCTCCTATCCAAGCTTCTTTTTTCTGGTAAGCATATAAATTAAAAGTTTTAAAAGTTATATCTGAAAGGTAGGCTCCTGTGTTTTGAACAAATGACTTCATGATTCCCATTGAGTCACCAAGGATTAAAATAATAAGAAGGAGGAGGCAGGCAAGGATCATGTTTAAGTTTGAAAGCCGCTTTATGCCTTTATCAAGCCCTAAGACAACAGACATGGTTGCAAGTAATGTAATAGCAACAATCAGCATAACTTGAACGCTTAATGATTGAGGGATGTTGAATAGATAGTTTAGACCTGCATTTAGTTGAGTGACTCCAAACCCGAGAGATGTGGCAACGCCAAACATAGTCCCAATAACGCAAAAAGTATCAACAAAATGTCCAAAGGGGCCGTAAATTTTTTCTCTTAAAACAGGGTAGAAGATTGAACGAGGGAGTAAAGGTAAGTTTTTACGATAACTATAATATGCAAGCATTACTGCCATTACCGCATAAATAGCCCATGCATGAAGCCCCCAGTGAAAAAAGGTAATTTTCATGGCTTCACGAGCTAGTTCAACACTAGTCCCGCTTCCTGTTGGAGGTGAAGTGAAGTGCATTAGTGGCTCAGCTACTCCAAAGAACAGCAGGCCGATTCCCATACCAGCAGAAAAGAGCATGGAGAACCAACTTAAGTTTCCATATTCAGGGCTTGAGTGATCAGGACCTAGCTTGATGTCACCCACTCGACTTACCATTAGCCAAACGGCAAAGAGTAAAATTGTAGCTACGGCAAGAACATATACCCAGCTTGTATTTAGGGATAACCAGTTTTGTAGGCTTTCAAAAATACTTTTAGAATGTTTAGGAAAAAATGAGCCTAAGGAAGTTATTACAAGAATTACGAAAGAAGAGAGAAAAAATACGTGTTTATTCAAGCCGCCTAGTGAAATAACTTCCTCCTTTAAAGCTGTGAAGCCTGTAATCAGTTCCTGTATAGAGCTAGCATATGTGACTTAAAAGTCTATGAACAAATGGGTTTTGTTATTTAAAGGTCTCTACTAAGGATAGAGTGTAGTAGAGTCCCAATCACCATTACCATTAAGAGAGAACGCATCTCTTTTATGCCGGCGGTAATCACCATTTTCCCAAAACTCAAAATATTGAGGGCTTATGATAAAGCCACCCCAGTTTTCAGGGCGTTCAATACTTTTAGGGTTTTGAGCCCCTAAGTCTTTAATCGCATTTTGGTAGTTAAAGCCTTCTTCAATTTCAGAACTTTGTTTAGAAAGAGCTGAGTTTAAGTTACTGGTGTGTTCACGAGTAGCCCAGTACTCATCAGAAACTTCATCAGAGGCTTTACTTACAACACCGCGGATGCGCACTTGTTTAAGAGTGGACTTCCAGTAAAAAAGCATATGAGCGTTAGGGTTCTCTAAAAGCTCTTCTGACTTTTGAGAGTCATAGTTTGTAAAGAAAACAAACCCTTCAGGTAAGATACGTTTTAAAAGTACAATTCTAGCTGAAGGCAGTCCATCAGAGGTTGCTGTTGCCAGAGTAAATCCGTCTGGGTAGGAGTCTTCTTTCTTTTTAGCTTCTTCATACCAATCTTCAAATATTTTATAAGGTTTTGAGTTCATCATAGATAAGGCCTAATCCCTGAGCTGTGGTCAGTTGTATCAATTACTTCAGAAATAAAATCAAAGCGTTCTAAAAGGGATTTTTCAACCCCTTCTTTTAGAGTTACTGCTGCCATTCCGCAACCTTGGCAGCCCCCTTCCATTTTTAAATGAACCATTGTTCCTTCAAGTTTAACAAAGGAAATCTTGCCGCCGTGACTAGCGACTTGAGGATTCACTTCTTCGGCTAGAAACTGGACAATCAATCCCTCGTTTTCAGAATATTCTGCAAGGTCATACTCTTCTACAGCGGCAACTTGTGGTTCAGGGTTTTCTTCAAAAGTAGTTGGGCTTGAAGAATTAAAATGTTCACTTATAAGTTCTTTTAAAGGCTCTGCAATAATGTCAAAATCAACCCAGCTCTGCCTTTTAATAAGAAGCCCTCTTGTTGCAACAGTGATTTCTTCAACCCAGGGAAAGCCAAAAAGCTTAGAGGCTATTGGAGAAGGAGTGGCTTCACTACTTGAAGAGTAGGTCTTTATTCTGTTTGAGATATCTTGATCTAAATCAAATGCGATCCAAAGACTTTGTGTGTCTTCAGCCGCTATGCCGTTTTCATCAGTTATTTTCCATGTAACGTTCATATCTTTACTCCTACATTATTGTGTAACTAGGTCCGCTGCCACCTTCACGAGGTTGCCACCTTGGTCCTAAAACATCCGTTGCTTTGCAGTCTACACAGTTTGGAGATTTTACAACTAATTTGTCATCTTCCATTTCATAAACGCCTGCAGGGCAAAGATTCACATAAAACTCAGCCCACTCTTTTGAAATGTCCTCGCCTACAGTTAAGTGGTTGGGAAGATCATCTCTGGTTTTGTTAGCAGATTGAAATACTGCATCAACTTTTTGTAAATCAATTTTTCCTTTTGGAGTGTTTTGAAAAACTTTAGTCTCTTCAGCATCTTCATGTCTATGTGGTTTTCCGCCAGGAAAACGGCCTCCAGTTAAAGTCATTAAAGCAGCTTTAAGCCCGCCAACAAAGAAACCACATTTAAAGGCCTGCCTCATATTTCTAACTTTATAAAGGTCTTTATAAATTACAGAAGCTTTTAACTTTTCATCATATTTTTTTAAAGATTTATCAAATTCTTTTTGCTTTAAAGATTCAAAAATCGTTTCAGCTGATTTTATTCCACTTGTCATAGCGTAATGAACACCTTTTAAAGCGGGGACGTTAACCATTCCTACACAGTCTCCAGCAAGTAAAACTCCATTTCCTGAAAATGATTTTGGAAAAGAGTGGTACCCACCTTCAGGGATTGTTTTAGCTCCCCACTGTAGAAGCTCTCCTCCCTCAAGTAGATCTTTAAAAAGAGGGTGTTTCTTTAGCTGTTGAAGTTCATAGTGAACATCAAGGTCTGACTCTTTGTAATCAAGTCCTGCTACTAACCCAATTGAAACCATGTCATCTCCCATAGGGTAGAGCCATGAGCCACCAAAAGTTGATTTCTTTAAAGGCCAGCCAAGAGTGTGGATGACTTTATTTAAAGGTTTTTTTATTTTCCAAACCTCTTTCACTCCAAGAGCAAAAATTTGCGGTGCAGTTTCAAGGTTTGCCCATTTTAAATAAGATTGAGCAAGAGGGCCGCGGGTTCCTTCAGTTAGAACTGTAACCTCAGCGGTCACATCAGTACCTTCCATGTGTGAAGGGCCTGGAGAGCCATCTCTATTTAAGCCTGTTGGTGTAGTTCTTGTTCCAATTACTTTTCCATCTTGCACAAGAAGTGAGTCAGCAGGAAAACTTGTAAAAACATTAATCCCTAAATCTTCGGCTTTTTCTCCCATCCATCTGACTACTTCACATAAACTTGCAGAGTAGTTTCCATGGTTTTGCATAGTTGGAGGTGTTGGAATTCTAATTTTTCCATTTTTTGTAAGCATGTAAACAGCTTCACCATCAACCTTGTTTTTAAAAGGAAGGTCTTTCTCATCAACTTCAGGGAAGAGTTCTTTTAAGGGAGCTGGATTTATAACAGCACCAGATAAAGTGTGTCCTCCAAGAGACTCAGACTTTTCTAAAACTCCAATTTCAATATCTTGAAGATCAGGATCATCTTTAACAAGTTGAGCTAGTTTAATTGCACCGGCTAAACCTGCAGGGCCCGCTCCAACAAAAAGAACATCCATAGGAACAGTCTCTTCACTTAATGTTGGGTTTTCTAAGATAAAGCTGTGTGCCTTTTGAAGATCAGGTTGTTTATCAATTGGTTTAAAAGTCTTGACCATTTACCCCTCCTGTTTATTAACTGCAGTCGGGGACAATCTATGTATTTAGCTTTGCTTTGTCCAGTAGATCTACCCAGTGTTCAGGCAGAGGAGCTTCTATAGTAAGGTGTTCCTTTGTTTCAGGGTGAATAAAGCTTAAACTTTTAGCATGAAGGAAGAGTTTTGATGCTTTTTCGCCTCTATAAAAGGTGTCTCCTAAGATGGGGTGTTCGTTTTCACTCATGTGCACGCGTATTTGGTGACTTCTCCCAGTCTGTGGTGAAACTTCAAATAGGTTGTGTCCATTACTTCTATTAAGTCTTTTAAAATGCGTTTCTGAAAATTTAGCTCCTTTATGCTCTTTTGGAAATGAGCCAAATTTAAACTGATGCTGGTCATCAGGCTTTCGGCCTAAGTATGAAGTAACAACTTCAGGAATTACATATTCGTCATCAGTTTTTGATACCGCCCAGTATGTTTTCTTGATTTTCTTTTTCTCAAAAAGGTGTTGAATACCTTTATTGATAGAGCTTTTTTTGGACATGAGTAAAACCCCTGAGGTGTCCATATCAAGTCTGTGCATTAAAAAAAGTTGTGGGCTTGTAAAGCTTTTTTTGTTTCTTAGGTGGCACATCACAGCACTGTAAGCATGATCTTGTAAGAGCTTTAAAGATGACTGGCTTGGTAGACCTGAGGGCTTATTTATTACAATCAGCTGACGGTCTTCAAATAAAATGTCTTTTTTTGAGATCTCCCATCCAGGCTGATCTAAATAGACTTGCGCCTTTCCTTTTTTAAATATTTTAAAGGGTAAAAACCCGACAGGTTTATTCTGAAAGTAAACTTTGTGTTCACGAATGAGCTTAATGATTTCTTCTTTTGAAATCTTAGCGTTATTCTTTTTAAAGTAGCTTAAAATAGACTCGCTAAGTTCAGTATTTGCAGCAATAGGAATTTCTAAAAAAAACATAATTTACTTAATACACACTTTATCTTCTAAGATTGCGTTTAAAGAATCTTCGTAGCCAACAAACATCTTACCAGCTTTAGAAATGTATGATGGCAACGCTGAAACGCCTACCTTAGTAAGAGTCATGATGTCGCGGTGGTACCAAACAACAGCCTTTCTTTTAAGGATAGGCTTGAGTTTCTTTGTAAGCTTTTTCTTTGAGCCAGTCGCAAAAATAGTAAAGTCTTTCTGGTTAAATGAGGAACAATTTTTACCGAGTTTTTTGACTAAATCTGCACAGTTTGAACAGTCTTCATCAAGCATAAGTGTTGTTTTGTAGTTATTCTTAAGAAGGTCTAAGCTGTCACTTTTGTTTGTCATAGATGTGAAGAGTATAGGGCTCGCTCCAAAAGAGAGAGTTGTAAATAACAAGGCATTTAAAAAAAACATGACTGAGCTCCTCACAACTGTTCAATTTAAATATATAGCAAAGTGACCAGATCAGACAAAGAAAATCTTTCATTATGCCAAAGTATTGCTTATGGGAGAAAGAAATATTTCCATGAACGTCTATTTTTTGAGCTTAGTCTGGCGGTTATTTGAGAGGAGAACGGCATTTTTGACATTTTTTCACAATAAAGCAAATCAAGAGATTATAAGTAAATCTTATGATAGTTTCTGGATAGTTTTTTTACTATCAGGGAGACAAATGTTAAAACAGGTTAGTACATTAGTGGCATTATTAACTTTAATAGGCTGCGGGTCTGACGACCGCAAGGTTTTAAACAAAAAGGGAGAGCCTGTTGTTGCAGACCACTTTACTGATGGAGAAATGCAATTCCCTGGTGGTGTTCCATTATTTATCTCTGCAGTTAAGTTGAGGAACCCCGCTCTTCTTTCAAACGCAGTTAAAAAAGAAGACGGCTCTTATGAAATAGATGCTGAGTTAAAAAGAAGAGTTTTGGCGGAGCAAGAAGACTTTGAGCTAAAGTTAAAAGGAATTTCTTCAGACATTAAAGTGCTGTTTAGATATAGAATGGTTTTAAACGCTGTAGTTGTGCAGGCTCCTCAAGAGTATGCTGAGCAAATACAAGGACTGCCGATTGATTTCATGGAAGCTGACAAGAGGTTTCATAGCCCTAAATCTATTGCAATGAGGCCTTTGCAAGAAGAGTCAGAAGAGGAAGTTGCTGAGATTGGTGATAAAACATCAATGACGTCTGTTGGAGTTGATAAGATACATGAGTTACTTAAAGTTTTAGATAAAGAAGGAAAGCTTGTTGCGGTAAAGGGTAAAGGCATTAAGGTTGGGGTTATAGACTCTGGGATCGATTACACTCATAAAATGTTAGGTGGATCTGGAGATGTTGAAGAGTACAAGAATATAGATGCAAGTAAGGCGTATAAAGGTTTTCCAAATTCAAAAGTAGCTGGAGGGCATGACTTTGTTGGTGCTGAGTATGGAAGTTCTCATATCTATGAACACAATATCCCAGTGCCTGATGAAAACCCTTTGGATTACAGTGGTCATGGAACTCATGTGGCAGGAACTGTTGCAGGGGAAGGTGATGGTAGAAATACATATGATGGTGCAGCTCCAGAAGCAGAGCTTTATGCGTTAAAAATTTTTGGTGATAATAGGTCTGGAACATCAGACTCGGTAGTGATTGCAGCCTTAGAGTATGCGGTAGACCCTAATGGAGACCTCTCAGTTGATGATAAGCTTGATGTTGTAAATTTATCTATAGGTAGTGCTTACGGAGAAGTTCACAGTCTATATGGTGAAGCTTTAGAAAATTTGGGAAAAGCGGGTGTGGTTTCTGTAGTTTCAGCAGGAAACGACGGTGCTGTTCCAAATATTGTTGGTGACCCAGGTAGTGCAGACGCGGCAATTACAGTAGCTGCTTCTATTGACTATATGGCTCACAACATTACTTTTGATGCAATTAGTGTTGCAACAGAGGGAAAAGATAAGAGGTTGGTTGAATTTGTTGAAGGCCCTATTACTACGCCTTTGGCGGAGGTAGATACGCTTAAAGCAACACTTTATCACATAGGTATTGCCAAAGACCCTTTAAATGACGGCCAAAAAGAAATGCTTAAAGGGAGAATAGCATTAATCGATAGAGGAGAGATTCCTTTTGTTGATAAAATTAAAACAGCGATTAGTGGTGGGGCTGTAGGTTTTCTTATGGTTAATAATAAGGATGAGCCTCCATTTGTAATGGGTGGTGAACTTGAAGAGCCGTTGTCTATTCCAGGAGTGATGATTTCAAAAAAAGACGGGGATTACATTAAGTTACTTTTAAATGAAATGCCGGTGGCTGTTGATTTAAAAAGTGAAGAAAAAATTGTAAAAGATGAGCTTGTTAATACTATCACAGGCTTTTCTTCACAGGGGCCGCGTGCAGTAGATGCTGGATTTAAGCCAGAGATTACAGCTCCAGGTGCTCAAATTATATCAGCATCAGTTGGTGGTGGAGATAAAGGAACAAAGATGTCCGGGACATCAATGGCAGCACCTCATATAGCGGGTATTGCAGCTCTTTTAGTTCAATACCGTAGAGATTTAAGCCCTAAAGAAATTAAGTCACTTATTATGAATACGTCTAAGAGTATGGTGGATGACAAAGGAAACCAGTATAGAATCTCTAGGCAGGGTGCAGGTCTAATTCAAGCATATGCGGCTGCGACATCTAAATTTGTTTCGAAAAAGCCAGCAATTGCTCTAGGAAAAGTTGGTGTTAAAAGCCAGGTAAAGATATCTAAAAAAATTAAAATTAAAAATATTAGTGATGAAGTAGTTACTTACGACCTTTCAACTGTTGCTGATGATGTTGTTACAGCGACCCTGTCTAAAAATTCTATAACTCTCAATCCTGGGCAACAGAAAAAAATAAAACTTGAGTTGGTAGTGACAACTGGAGATAAAGAAACATCTGAAGTGAATGCTGTAGTTGAGTTAAAAGAAAATGGTGTAGTGGCAGGGAGAATTCCTGTTCTTGCGGTGGTGGCAAGAACTACAGCAATGAAAGTAAAAAGTGTGGATGTTGTATCAGAGCGTTCAGCTGACTCTACTCAAGAAAAACTAAGTGTTGTTATTAAAAACACGGGTGATTACGATGGAGAAGCGCTACTGTTTAATCTCTTAGATACAGATGAAAGAAAAGAAAGAGATAAGTATACAAACTATACATCAGCTTGTGATATTCAGTCTGCTGGATATAGAATTATTAATAAAGATGAAGGGTCTTATTTACAAGTGGCGATGAAGCTCTATAACCCAATTACTGGCTGGGAAACATGTGATGTTTATGTAGAGCTAGATTATGATAACGATGGTGAGACAGAGCAGGAAATTACAGGTTCAAAGCCTGGTGATTGGCCGGGTTTCTCTGACAATCCAAATTTAAGAGACTTAGAGATCTCTAGTATGTTGTTTGATGCTAAAAAGTTTGTTGAATTGAATGATGCTTACACAAAGGAGAAAGAAAAGCAGCAGGCTGAAATAGAATCCTTTGATTTAGTTCCTGCTCTAGAGGGTTTAAGCGCAATGACAGGGTATAGATCTTCAACAGTATCTATAGTTGAAGCACCGCTAGAATCTTTAAGGGGTTCTGGGGATGTTAAGATGAAAGTGTCAACGTCATATAATGCAAGATACAACGTTAGCAGGTCGGATGTTTTAGATGACTCTGGAGAAGAGTGGAAAGATGTTAGTCTTTCAGAAAAATCATCAGGTTTTTATGGTATGGAAGAGTCTAGTGTCATAGAATCAGGGTCAGAGAAAGGACTTAGTTTATCAAAAGGTGAGACCGCTGGAGACTTGGTAATTTACTTTCCTAGAAACAGATACAACTTAAAGGAAAAAGGTGAGGATAAGCAGTCTCAAATTATTCAAATGGATAAGCCGCCTGTAGAGAAGCCATAATTTGAAGAGAGTTTTAGTTTAGATAAAATCATTTAATGCCTTTGCTTATTAGTAAGGGCATTTTTTTTGATGGTGGAGAGTCTATATGAGCTTTTGCAAAGAGAGAGTAGGCGAACTAATATAGGGTTTAAAAGAAAACAGTTAGGGGTTTTGTAATGAAGGGAAAAAAAGCAGTTTTTGAAAAAAGCAAAGGTTTAGAGCTGGTGGAGACTGAAGTTAATAGCCCGCATATAGAAGTCTATTATTCGGGAATAAACTATAAAGATGCCTTAGGAGTTACAGGGCGAGGGGCAATTTTTAAAAAAGAGCCTATTGTGCCAGGGATAGACTTTTCTGGAAAAGCGCTTAAGGGCGAGTATAAAGGGCAGAACGTGATTGCTCAGGGATGTGGGTTTGGGGAAAGTTTTGATGGTGGGTACACACAGTATTCAGACTGCACAGGTGAGCACTTAATCCCTTTGCCTAAAGAACTTAGCCCTAAAGAGGCCATGGTTTTAGGAACAGCAGGGTTTACGGCGGCATTAGCTATACATAGAATGCTTCAAAATGGTTTAACACCAGAGAGTGGAGCGGTTTTAGTTTCTGGGGCAACGGGTGGTGTTGGAAGTTTTGCTATTCAGATTTTAAATAAGCTGGGGTTTCGTGTAGAGGCTTTAACCCATAGGCCTGAGCATGAGGCTTATTTAAAAGATTTGGGGGCTAAGGAAGTCTTATCACCTAAAGAGGTGTATGAGCATAAACCTAGACCTTTAGAAAAAGCTAGATGGGCTGGTGTGATAGACAATCTAGGTGGTGAGTTTTTAGAAGGGGTACTTCCACAAGTTACTCCTTGGGGAGTGGTTTCATCAATAGGCCTGGCTAAAGGAGCTGAGTTTAAAACTACAGTCATGCCTTTTATTTTAAGGGGAGTGAGTCTTTTAGGTGCGAGTTCTACTCATTGCCCTATGAGCTTAAGAAAAGAGCTTTGGGGTAAGCTTGCATCAGATTGGAAGCCTTTAAAAATAGAAGAGCTTATTTATAAAGAAGTGGCGCTTGAGGAAGTGCTGGACTCTTCACATAAAATTTTAGATCATAAGAGCGTTAAGGGTAGATTTCTAGTAAATTTAAAAAAGTAAATGAGGTTGATTTGATCAATACAGTAACGTTAGAGGTTATCGGAGAGGTCCCGTCATATATTGGCGTTGGCATACAAACTTTAATGGCTTTGGCTCTTGGTGGAATGGTTGGTTATGACCGTGAGAAGAAATCAAAAGCGGCTGGTTTAAAAACACACATGCTTATTTGTTTAGGCTCAAGTATTTTCACTTCAATGGGAATTCTTTCAACGATAATATACGGGGGGACAAGTGACCCTAACCGTATAGCGGCGCAAATTGTAAGCGGAATAGGTTTTTTAGGTGCAGGTGCAATTATTAGGGGCCAAGAGCATGTAACAGGCCTAACTTCTGCTGCAACTATTTGGTTGGTGGCTGCAATTGGTTATACGGTTGGTATAGGTTATCCGTTTACAGCAGCGGGCTTTACTGTGACGGTTCTTGTTGTGCTTACTGCGATCAGTCCGATTTATAAAAAGATATTTGAGAAAGAAGAAGAGAAATACTACCAGTTTGAAGTCTTGTCTAAAGGATCGATTAAAAGAAACCTTTTGGGTGTTGTTTTAAGCGAAGATGTTGAGGTTGATGAAATCTTTGAAGAGGTTTTAGACGAGAAAAAGGGAAGAATTCTATCTAGTGTATTTTTAAAGGCAAGTTCAAGACAGATGGACCAAATATCTGAAGAGTCTAAAGCCTTGCTTCAGGTGGAAAAAGTCACTTATCACTCAGTAGTGGGAAGTGTTAATAAAATTATTAAATCTTTTAAGAGTGATCTTCTTTAAAAAGAGCCCGTCTTTAAAGCATACTCTGGGACGTGAGATTGCTGGAGGGCGGTTCTAGCTGGCTTTGTAAAGTTATGGGGTTGTCCTTTAAATTTTAATAGACCCGTGGGTAAATCCGTCCTCTAATATTAATATGGAGCATACAAACTCACTTGTTCAAATTTTTTCATGGGCTGCAATTTTCCTTCTTTCTATAAGCTACTGGTTTCAGATATGGAAGATCCATGTGCATAAAGAAGTTCGCGACCTTTCAATGGCGTACCATGTTTTATTGGCTCTCGGCTTTGGAATGCTGACTTATAGAGCTTATATAGAGGGCTCCACAATTTTTATTGTAAAGCAGGTTATGACAACGGTTCCGGTTCTGATCATCATTGGGCAGATCATTGTTCACAAGGGGGAGCGTTGGCGCGATGATGATGAAGCTTTTTGCAGTGAGTGCAAGAAGGAGTTTGAACCTACTTGGAATAACTGTGCTTATTGTGGTTTGGGCAGAGTTGAGTCAAAGCCGGCAAACCTTTTAAAGCGGGCTAAAATAGTTTAGACCACTCATCTTCTTTAAAGCCAACCAGAGTTCCATTAGGCGCGATTAAAAAGGGCCTTTTGATAAGCTTTCCATTTTTCGACAATAGGTCAATGGCGTCTTTCTCAGACATATCGTTGATCTTAGCTTTTATTTTAAGCTCTCTATACATAACTCCTGAGGTGTTAAAAAGTTTTTTAATGTTTCCCTCATATGCAGCTAGCATTTTTTTCAACTCTGTTTTTGTTGGGGGAGTGTCCACAATGGCGAGATCTTTAAAGTCAATTTTTTTAGAAGCTAAAAATTTACTGGCCTTTACACAAGTGCTGCATTTTTTATACTGGTAGAATTTTACTTTAGACATCTAAATATCCTTCTTGTTTGATTTAGTTTGTAAAGATCCAAGGGCGTTAAGCCTGGATCATATGTACATCTCTTTGTGGAAAAGGAATAGAGATGTTTGCAGAATCAAGAGTTGTTTTAATAGATTCATTTAATTCAAAGAAAACATCCCGGTAATCTTCACCCTTACACCAAGAGCGAATCGTTAGGTTGATCGAACTGTCCCCATAATCAGTGACTCCAACAAAAACAGATGGGCTTTGTAAAACTTTGTTGTGTGATGAGCACATTTTTTCTAAGGCTGTAATAGCGTTCTTGATGTTATCGTCATATCCAATTCCAACACTCAAATCGACTCTTCTAGTTTCTTCTGCTGAAACATTTATCATTTTGCCGCCAGCTAGGGGACCGTTTGGTATAACGACTCTTTTGTTGTCTAGTGTTGTTAATATAGTTGCAAATACATCAATAGTTTTTACAGTACCTTCTTCGCCTTGAGCCATAATGTAGTCTCCTGTTTTAAAAGGCTTAAAGATTAAAATCAGTACGCCTCCAGCAAAGTTTGCAAGGCTTCCTTGAAGAGCTAAACCAACTGCTAAACCTGCAGCACCTAAAACGGCTACGAAAGACGTTGTGGCAATACCGACCATGGAAGCAACACTTATAAAAAGCATTCCCTTTAAGATCCAACTTAAGATACCGCCTAAGAAAGAACCTAAAGAGGGGTCTAGGTTTCTGCTTGTGATGATTCTTTGAACTAAGGAGTTAGTTCTTCCTATTACAAAGAAACCGATAACTAAAACAACTAAGGCAAGTGCTAGTTTTGGCAGATAAGTCATGCCCATTTCTATGCCTTGATTTGAAAACTGCTGAAAGTCTAAGTTGCTAAAGTCCATGTGTATTCTCCTCTTCATGTCTATTTAATGAGTATTAGAGGGTGAATTTTAAAGGTTTGCAATATTTTGATAAAAAAAAGTGAAACTTTCTAGTCGGGAGAGGGTTTAAGTAATGAAACCGACTTCAAAAGGGAGTTTAAAGTGTTAAAATTTACAGCATATCTTACAGCAGTTTTACTTATTAGTCTTCAGGCTCAGGCTCGAAATGGGCAGTATGACTATCAACAACAGCAGCCCCCCCGCAGGCATGAACTTCCAGCTTGGGAGAGATCTCACTATAATTACTTTAAAGCCTCTATGGGGTCCTCTTCTTTGGGAGATCACAGGGACTTTTCGGGGACAATTCAGCATGAAAGCTCATCAATTGTGCCAATCAATCTGGCTTATGGTGTGTCAGCAGGTAACGCTGCTTTTGAGGCTGAGTTGGGTTTTTCTAATAATGATTTTGAGTTTATTCCTTCTGATGTTTTAGGGGACTCAGGGTTTGGAGATGTGGGCTCATCTAAACTGATGTTTAATGGTTTTTATAAAACTAGTGGAACAGGTTCAAATCTTTATGTGGGTGGAGGCCTAGGGTTTTTATCAGTGTCTTTAGACGGGGTAGAGCAAGAAATGACGGGGAGTTCTTTTGCCACTCAGTTTATATTAGGTGGGGAAATTAGAACGAATGAGAGAACAGGGTTATTTGTTGAATATAAGCATTTAAAAAGTATTGGTCTTGAAGTGGAGAATGATTTTGCTGAAGTAGATTATAACTTTAAAGAATCAAGTTTAAACCTTGGTATAAGAATGTACTTTTAAGACCACCAATTATTAGAGGGCGTATTCAGTCTCCCCAAAAGAAGGTCTGCGTCCTCTTTAGAAACCCTCACAGAATTTGTGGGGGTTTCTTCTAATAAGATAGAATCAACATTTATAGCTGAAGACTTTAAGAAAAGGCTTTCAGCCTTTTTAAATAAAAGAGAAGCTAGAACTTCAGTGGTGGGATCTCCAGGGGTTTTTTTAATTCTTAAGTCAGGGTTTATAGTGTTAAGAGATGCGATTAAAGGATCTTCAGAATTAGCAAAAAAGAAATGATCCATTTCTTCATCAATAAAATTCTTCCAGTCAGTTTTTAAGTCTTTAAAATCAGCGGCAAAATTTTTGTTTAAATCAACAGCTGAAGCCTCATGGCTTAGTGAAAGTGTCACCCACCAAGAGTGGCCATGAGGAGTTGAGCATTTACTGCTTGCATCAGTAAATCTATGTGCGGCTTCAAAACGGTAACGAAAAGATAAAATCATAAAGTCTCCGTGTAAGTGCATGACTGCCCACGAGATTCTGAAACCTCAACGGTGTAACTTTTAATAGGGTATTTAGTGAAGTGATCCTTAAGATTCTCTGAAGCTAAACTTGCTAGAGATTCAATGGTGATGTTTTCAATAGGTAAAAAGGCGCAGTCGGTTTGTGGAAAAGAATAGACTTTTTCATTAAACTGAAGCTCAACATTTTCTGAGGTTTTAACAATTTTTGTATAAGGATTTTTTTCAGCAATGAGGACTTTTTCATCTAAGGTGTCTAGAAGGGTCTTTATGATTTTCTTAGGTTCATTTAAATCTATGATGAGGCCATGTGTGAGTTTAGTGCAGCCATCAAGACTTACGGAGACGTAGTAGTTATGTCCATGAAGCATTTCAGCGGATTCTTGTGAAAAAGTGGTAAAATGGGCTCCTGAAAATTTAAAAGACTCTTTAGATAGTTTAAGTGACCACATATAAAAAGGTGTAACATTTCTAATTATAAGGTCAAACTAAAGAGAGGGCTTTGGCCTTTAGAGAAACTATTATAGGTTGGTGGCTATGGAAAATACAGGAAGTAAACAGGTATGTGCAGTCGGTGACGAGTTTGACGTTGAAATCTTAAGGGTTTCAGCAGGTGGAGGACGAGGGGTTGCTAAGCATGAGGGATTAGTGGTTTTTATCCCAAATACGGCTCCTGGAGACCTTGTAAGGGTTAAGGTGACTAAAGCTCAAAAAAGCTTTGTTGAGGCTGAAATGCTTGAGCTTAAGACGCCATCAGAAGCGCGTATAGACCCAGTTTGTCCTGTATTTGAAGAGTGTGGAGGCTGCACACTTCAGATGCTTAAAATGTCTGAGCAGCATAGGCAAAAAGAAGGTTTTTTAGATTTTGCAGTAAAATCAAGTTTTAGAGACCAGGATGGAATTGAAGACTTTAAAGCTGAGCCGATACAAGGATCAGCCAAAGCCCTCAGGTATAGAAATAGAATTCAACTTCATCAACAAGGTAAGCATTTAGGGTTTTACAAAAAGGGAAGTCATAAGCTTGTTAGAATTAATGACTGTTTGATTACTGATGAAAGAATCATTGCAAAATTTCCAGAGCTTAAAAGACAAAACCGTAAAAGACGTGTGGAGATAGCAGTCAGCCAAGGTGGTCAGGTTGTTAGGAGTGAAAAAGCGTTAGGGCCAGAGCAGGCGCTTTTTAGTCAGGTGAATACAGAACTTAATAAAGTATTGATTAAGTATGTACTTGATGAGGCTAGAACAATTGAGAAGCTTGAGTATGTTCAAGACCTTTATTGTGGTTCAGGAAACTTC
>JBOEFV010000051.1:0-2521 GCA_050633065.1 Bdellovibrionales bacterium | reverse complement strand
AGATGTGTATAAGAGACAGCTGTTACTGAGCCATCTCTTAAAGCCTCATGATATTCGTGTATTGAACTAAACTTATCTCTTAACATCTTACACCACCTGAGGCACTTTAAGTTGGCCTTCCATTGTTTCAGCAAGTGTTTCCATTAGCGCTTCTGATTTTTGTTCAACTGCAATTTGGTCAACTCGCCATACATTTTCCATATCTACAGGAGTATGAAGAGGCTCAACCCCTTCAGTATCAATTTTTTGGAGTTCTTCAAAATGCTCTAGTATCTTAGACATCTCTCCAATGGTTCTTTCTTTTTCCTGCTCTGTTAAAGTAAGACTCGACAATTTTGCTGCTTTTTCTAATACTTCTTTATTAATCATACCAAATGATTTATGCACTGCCTGATAAGTCGTCAAGGCATATATAAATATGATTCGATTAGCTCCAATAACTCCTCCCCCGGCTTAATCTGGGCCCCTTGGTGAAAGCCTCTATCTCACACACAAATCAGAAGCCTTTCAGCGGGCACATCCTTTGCAAACTGATCATATGAGCAAAGAATCCCTACAGCAAAAAGACCTCCCTATACTTAGTTGTGTCTTATTCACCCTTGCCCTAACCTTCTCCCCCCTAGGGGCTTTTTCGAATTTCAGCTGCTCTGAGTTCTTAAAGGAAGCCTCTGTGAAGACCAGCCCAAATCTTTATGATGGCTTGATGGCACAAATAGGTGCACGTACGGCACGCCTTGAACAGGCTCTTTTACTGACAAGTCCTCAAACAAAGAGACAGTTTAGCAAGTTAGCAAAAGAAATAGATTCTCTTATCAAGAACTTTACTGAAACTGGAAACATCACCGATACAAATCTTCAAAAATTGATGGCTCTCACTGAGCGGCTTGAAGCACTTGAAGGCAAATTTTTAAGCATTGAGCACGCTGCGCTTATGAGCCCTCAAGATCTGAGGCGCTACCTGTACACCGAGGAACCACTTAACCCAAACACAACTTATCGTGCAAGCCTCCCTGGCTTTGGAGAAGTTGCTGTTCAATTCTCAAAAGAAGTTGCAAAAGTTTTTAATCAGCCCGGTCCGATTCGAAACCTCGGTTTTCCCATCATCTTTAATGGCCTTGTTGGAAAGACTGGAAAAGATGGGATCAAAGAGCTAACAGGAGAGCACAACAGGAAAGCTAAAGATGACATCGAGTACCGCCTCGTAGAGCTAAAAAACATCGGTAGTGACTATCGTATTTTGATAGTCCACACCTCTGAAGGGATTCTTCATTTTTATAAGTACATAGGAAACCATCACCGCGTAGATTACATAGCAAAAGGAGACTTTTTAGGTTCTTTTCTGAGATCACATTTGTCTACTGAAGGCGAGTAGCTCAGCTCACCCTCAAGATCTTCCACTTCTAAATGACATTAAAAAAAATTTAATATAGCCTACTCACATGTCTGTAAAACGCCACAAAGAACTCGTAAAAATCATCAAATATCACGATGACCTCTACTACAGAGATTCCGCTCCTGAAGTTACAGATTATGAGTATGATCAATTATTCACCGAACTTAAAGAATTAGAGTATAATGATCCAAAACTTGTAACAAGTGGCTCCCCCACTCAACGAGTAAGTGACGCTCCAGCAGAAGGCTTTGTTAAAACTAAACACCGCATCCCGATGCTTTCACTACAAAACACCTACAACCCTGAAGATATTCTCGATTTTGACCTTAGAACGAAAAAGGTTTTAGCGTCAGAAGAAAATATCGAATATTTTTGTGAGCCTAAATTTGATGGTCTTGCAATTGAACTGGTTTATGAAAAAGGCATCTTAGTTTCAGCTCTTACTCGAGGGGATGGAAAAATCGGCGAAGATGTTTTATCAAATATTAAAACTATAAAGTCAGTCCCCTTAAAGCTTGATCTTAAAACCCCTCCTGAAATATTTGAAGTGAGGGGTGAGGTCGTAATTCTTAAAAAAGATTTCGAAGCTTTAAACAAGCAACAAGAAGAAAACGGCCTTCAAGCCTTTGCAAATCCAAGGAATGCGGCCGCAGGCTCTATCAGACAACTTGATTCTAAAGTCGCTGCAAGCAGGCCTTTAAAATTTTACGGCTACTCTCCAGGAGAAGTGTCCAAACAAGACTTTAAAACGCAGTTTGAATTTCTAGAGCTTCTTGTAAAGTACAAGATCCCAACAGCCTTACAGTATGATGTTTACAAAACCTGTGAAACTCCTGAAGAGGTGATTCACTCCTATCAAGAAATGGAGAAGAATAAAAAAGATCTTCCTTTTGATATCGACGGAATGGTGATTAAAGTAAACAGCCTCTCTCTCCAAGACGAACTAGGATTTGTTGCAAGAAGCCCTAGATGGGCGGCTGCTGCAAAGTTTAAACCTGATCAAGAAATCACAACAGTCTTAGATGTAGAATATCAAATTGGAAGAACAGGGGTTGTAACACCTGTTGCAATTTTAGATCCTGTGTCTGTTGGAGGGGTGACAATTTCAAACGCCACCCTTCATAACTT
>JBOEFV010000050.1:0-18793 GCA_050633065.1 Bdellovibrionales bacterium | reverse complement strand
CCTAGCTTTAAACTTAAAGCTGATCCAAAGATAAAACCTCTAGATTCAATTAGTGCTAATCTATTAAACTCAAAGTTTTTTGCTTTTTCAGCCATTTCGTTAATAAGCTCTGTAAAAGCCTCACTATTTTCTAAAACAGGAGTGATGTCCTTAAACATAATCCCCTCTTGTGGAAAATTAGGAACATCCTTTATTAAATCTTTATATGACATTTTAAAAATTCCACTTTTTAAATCCTAAAGCCTCTGCCTTAGGTAAATCTTTAGCACTCACTTCATAAACGTTTGCTCTTCCTGTTAAAGCTCCGCAAACCTGAACTCTCATCTGACCATCACTTTTCTTAGACATTGAAAAGATCTTTAAACCAGAAAGCTCTTTAGCCATTTCGTCTAAATCAGCACCGGTTTTTTCCTCACACTGCTTAGAACCATCATATTTATATATAAGAACTTTTTGTTTAGCCTTGTCCATTTTTACCGCCTTTCCATCACGTCCACAGTGACCAGAAACACATCCTGCTGAGAATAAAACTGTTGAAAGAATTAGTTTCATATAAGTTTTCAAAAAAACTCCCTTTTATTAAATTATTTCCTCAAACCAAAGCTGTAAAAATAACCCTTATCACTTAGGACATAAAATTTATTTTCATCTTTACTTAAAGCCATTGCAGCAGAGGACGCTGAAACAAGATCATAAGTTGAAACAATAGCAGAGCCATCTTTTTTAAGAATTCTGATGGGCCCCTTAGAATCAGCTACAGCAATTTTATCTTTATAAAAAAGAGGCTTTCCACCAAGCCCTTCAAAAAGCTTTCTTCTAAACTTTAAGTTTCCTGAAGCCATGCCTAAAGAAACAAGCTCTCCATTAGCTGTTGAGAAGTAAACATCATCTCCAAACATTGTTAAAGGGCTCACCGGCTTTTCAAAGGCCTGCCAAATAACTCTGCCGTTTTCTAAGTTTAATCTATACAAAGCTTCATCAAAAACTCCAGCAACTAAAAACCCACTATTTGAAAATGAAAGAAAATCTACATCTTCATACTTTTGAGAACCCTCTAATCTAGATTTCCACTTAGACTTTCCTGTAGATTGACTTAAAGAGGCTACGACACCGTTTGGAAAAGCCGCTATAACTTGATCCTTGTAAAGAACAGACATAGCACCACCGTATATTTTTAAAGCTTTTCTAGAGGCATAACTCACCTTCCAGTCCACTATTCCTTCAGCTGCCTTTATAGAATAAAGACTGCCCAGATCCGTAAGAACAAAAATCTTTCCATTTTCAAACTCAGATATTGATGAAACAGCCCCCTCTAGAAGAGTTGACCATAAAATAGCTTTTCCTGATATATCATAAGCGTGAAGATACTTGTCTTGTGTTCCAAAAAACACAAAGTTCTTATACATAGACCCAGCACCTGAAACAGGGCTTTTAGCCTCATGTGACCATTTCTTGTGACCATACTCATTTAACTCATAAATTCCACCAAAAGAAGAAGCCTGGATAATGTTTCCGTTCTCTCTCACTAGTGGATTAAAGTTTTGTGCTATTTCATTCGTTCTAAGACTTTTTTTAGTAGAAAGTCTTCTTACCCAGCTTCTCTTAAGCTTAAAGTCACTTTTTTCAAAAGCCACTTCAGGCTGTTTTACTGTGCTTGAACAAGCACTAAAGTTAAAAGATATAAGAATCAATAATAGCGCTTGAACAGTATTTTTCAAAATTTACCCTTCTGTTTTAAAAATTTCCGGATGGTTTTTCTTAAGTTGCAATAGTCTTTGATATTTTGCTGCATCTTTTGAAAAGCCTGAGTCTTTCTTTAGATTTTTAGCTTGGTCAAATAAAGCAATCGCTTCATCAACTTTTCCTTTAGAATTAAGAATAGTTCCTTTTTGAATCATTGCTTCAGCATGAAAAACTTCCCACTTAGAATCAGCTAACACCTTATCATATAAAGCAATCGCTTCATCAGGCTTACTTTGCTTAGAAAAAATCGAAGCTTTTAGAAAAATCCCTGCCGCTGAAAGCTCTCTTTCTCCACTTGGATTAGACTTACCAAGAATCTCAAGAGCCATATCGTTTTTCTCTTCTCCAACTAAAAACGAAGCCCATCTCACAGCTGTAAAGTCTGTTACTGATTGATCAACGTGCTTTGAAACAACACCTAAAGCCTCTGTATGAATCTTTGAAACTTCTGCTTCTTTATTCTTTTTAAACTCTGCAGATTCTTTATCCTTAGATTCTGCTATAGCTTTTTCTAAGAGATCAATTCTTCTATTAACAACACCTGCATCAGCAGCAGCAACATTTAAAGCTCTTGTTTTCATTGCTGAAACACCCCAAAAGGCAACAACAAGCAGTGTAAAACCTAAAAAGCCTATAACAATATTTTTAGCATGCTTTTCAGTCCAGTGAGCAAATCGATCTAGATAATCGACAACGTCTAAATGCTCTTCTTCAACACGCTCTTTTTTTAAATTACTATTGCTCATTTTAAACCCCTTACCCTGGTTGTCTTTCTAGTACCTGTTTTAAAGTTGAGAAAGGTCGTGAGTTACGCCCTTGGTGGTGCTGCCTAAGCTTTCCGATAACATCAATTCTTTTTTGAGCCATCATCTGAGCTGCTTTATAAGTAGGAACATCCTCTTTTTCTGCAATTTTAAAAACTTCCATCATATTGTCATATACAGCTTCAACTTTGTCCATAGCACGCTCTTTACTATAGCCTTCAAGTTCAACAAATACATTCATCAAGCCACCAGCATTTGCCACAAAGTCAGGAGCATATAAAATACCCTGCTTCTTTAACAGGTCACCATGCTTAGATTCAGCAAGAATGTTATTTGCCCCACCAGCAACAATTGTAGTTTGTAAGTTTGAAACAGTCTCATCATTAATAACCGCACCTAGTGCACAAGGAGCAAACACATCACACTTACTTGTTATAATCCCTGTAGGATCAGCATTCTCAGCACCATATGTTTTACAAATGTATTCTACTTTATCCGTATCAATATCAGTAACTGTCAGCCTTGCGCCTTCATCATGTAAATATTTAACTAAATGCTTACCTACGTTTCCTAAACCTTGAACTGCAACATGAACGCCGTCTAAAGAGTCTTTTCCAAGTTTTTGTTTTACTGAAGCTTTAATACTCATCAATACACCATAAGCTGTGTAAGGACTTGGATCTCCTGAACCACCAAAAGCTTCTGGAATACCTGTAACAAAAGGAGTTTCTGCAAAAATGTGCTCCATGTCCTTAACCGTTGTTCCAACATCTTCTGCAGTTATGTATTTACCACCAAGAGAATTTACAAATGTACCAAAAGCTCTAAAAAGTCCTTCTGACTTATCAGACTTAGGGTCACCAATGATTACAGCCTTTCCTCCGCCAAGGTTAAGACCTGCTGCAGAAGCTTTATAAGTCATTCCTTTAGAAAGCCTTAAAACATCTACTAACGCCTCTTCTTCAGTTTTGTAGTTCCACATTCTAGTTCCGCCAAGAGCAGGCCCTAAAGATGTATTGTGAATTGCTATGATAGCCTTTAAACCCACGTCTTTATTGTGACAGAAAATTACTTCCTCATGCTCACCATGCTTTTCAATTAACTCAAATGACATTTTCCCCTCCTGAAGTATAGAATTTAGGCTCTAATTAGGGCTAAGATAGAGAAGAAGGCGCCATTTAGCAACGTTATTATATGTGCAGTATATTATTGTAATTACAGACGAAATTAAGATTTTTTAAGTTAGTTTTGTTGCTTTAAAAGTAAACTTAAAAAAACTCTACTTAGTCTCCTCATAGAGCATACCAAGGTTACAACGTTCATAAGGGGATCCATAGCGAAGCCTTATCTCCTCACTATCAACAAAACCCTCTTCCCTGTATAAATAAATAGCAGATTCACATTTAGTATTTGTTAATAAAAACAGTGATTTGCAATCTCTCTCTAAAGCTTTTTCTATTAAAAACTTTAATAAGAATCTACCTGTCCCCAAACCTCTAGCAGCCTTTGAAACTGCCATTTTTGTAAGCTCAAAGCAGCCTTCTTCATGCTCCATTAAAGCGCCCGTCCCTATAACAAGGCCCTCATCATTTTGCACAAGCCAGACATTCCCTCCTCCAGATAAAATATACTTTTCTGGATGAGAAATGACTTCAAGATCATAAGGCTCAACAACAAACATCTCTGTTAGCCACTCAACATTTATATCCTTAAAGCTTTTTTGGTGCTCTTTACTGTACTCAATTATATCCATAAGATAGCTCCGCCTTGTAGAATCTCATATTGCTACACAGATTATTTAAATCAACAATTTGATCTAAACAGCCCTTAATATATTAGACTTGATATAGTGATATAAATATAAAGTTGTCAATATATACTTGTCATGCTATCCTGTTTACATGAAAAACATCAATAGCAAATCCATTGTGACCATTCTAAACAGTTTAAATAACGAGTTAAGCCTTCTTAATATTTCAAGAGAACTTAACATCTTTGGAAGCGGCGCTTTAATACTGCTTGAAATTTCAAAACTTACTCGTGAAACCACAGACCTTGATATACTAAGCCCAACTGGAGATGTAGAACTCCTTAAAGCTTCTGAAAAAGTGGCTGCCACACATGGAATTGATAAAGAATGGCTCAATAGTATTGGTCATCGGTTCTCAAAATACCTCCCCACTAAATGGGACTCTAGATTGATCACAGTTTATGAGGGATCTAATTTAAAAGTAAAATCACTGTCTAAGGGCGACCTTTTATTTACAAAAGTTAAAGCGCTATTTAACCGAGGCATGTCTGATGACTTAGAAGACATCCTAGCTCTGTGCTCTAGCTTTGAAGAAGTGAATGAACTTGTTACTAAGATAAACTTTTCAGACAAAGATAGGCTTCAAGCTATAACAAATCAATTAAAGGAGGCGTATGCGAACCTCCAACCCTGATATAGAAAAGATGATGATTGCTCTCGGCTGTGGAACACATTCTAAACACCAATTAACCCCACAAGAAAGTGATCCTGAAAAACAACTTTTAAAATCACTAAAATTTTACTGGCAAAACAGCTCCGTATTTTTTTTGATTTACTCATCCGTTCTTAAAAGACTGTATCCATATATTCATGTCGACCGACTTGTTAAACTCGCTCAAAACTCAATTATCTCAAGCGATGAGAAATGTCTTTTGATAGCAATTTGCATGAACCTGTCTAAAAAAGACAGCCGCTATAAGATTGCAGTTAAAAAACTTCACAGCGACAGCCTTGCCATGAAGCATCCACCAAAAAATGAATTAGATAAATTTTTAATTAAAGAGTGGGGTGAAGAGTCTTCTTTAAAAAAGTTTGGGGTTTCTGCAAGGTCGTTTATGCTAACTAAAGATGGTAAACTCTCCCCTCTTGAAAAAACTTTTAAATCAAACACTTGGATAAAATTCAGGGCTCTTTTTGGACCAAATACACGAGCAGACTGTGCTTTTATTATGTATTCCTCCATAGAAGAACTTTCCGCATCCGAGGTAGCGCGACGTATTTATAGTTCTAGACAAGCCGTGTCCACACACTATAAAGATTTTAAATTGCTGAAAAATTCAATTTCACTGTGATGTCACCTGAGAGCAAAATACAGCACAAATAAGAGGTTTGTAGAAACTAGACCTATCAGTAACCAAGAATTCAATTTTCCATTTGGAGCAAGCTCTCCATTTGGGGCTTTGTTACCCTCTAATACCGCAAGTCTGTTATATAAATCCTCAACCTTCTTACTTTGCTCAAATTTCTCATAATTTACTAGCGGATGTACTTCTGGGTACTTATCCATTACAGCAAGCCCCCACTGAAGCATTCTATATACATAAGGAGGGGGAACTGTTTTTCCAGTTGTCCACCTAGTCCATGTCGATGGGTCTATTAGTAAAAGCTGACACATCTTCCTTTTGCTCAGCCCAAGCCCTTTTCTAACCTCTTCAATATCTCCTATTTGAGACTTAATTAAATCAGCTGTTTTAAGGTTAAATTCTCTGGTTTTTAAGCCACTTGGAACAGGCTCTTTGAATTCAAGTTTTTCGTTTGATTCGATATTCTGTGGTAAAGCATCATGTATTTCCATATAAAAAGCTTACTTTTATATATTAATATAATCAATTAATCTGCGTAAAACACAATTTTAGTATTGATTATATCAATATAAATATATTAGTCTTGTAAATAGCTGTTTTTATTAGGCTTCATAATAACACCCTCAAGAAAATCAAGGGACCGATTTTACCTATAGCTTATAGTTATAAGCTATAGACCTAAACTACTGTTTTATATGATTAAATTTGACTTTAGTTATTGATTCTTTAAACTGCTTATTTAAAGGGCTTAAAATGAAAAGTCCGCGCGAGATTTTAAGATCGCTTTAAAATCATATTACAAAGAATCAATTATTAGGCTTAAAACCTCCAAAAAGACCAATAAAACCTTCCTGATTTTCCTGAGATTCCAATTCATCTTTTCTTTTTTGAATATCAAAATCACTTAATCTTTCAACTTCATATCCATGAGATTTTAAAACCTCATCAATCAAAATATCTTGAGGTCTTAATTTCCGCAGCAAATCCTTTTCATAAGATATTATGTAGTGATGTGGACCATCAACTTGGACAACTCTATTTTTAGCAGGGATATAAAAATCTACATAAAAACCAGGTGTGGTCTGAAACTCTCTCAAATACACCACCCCTTCAGCATCAAATATGAAGGCAGCATCTCTTTCAAGCTGAGACTCTTGAGAAGGGCTTTTAACAAGCTCTTTAAACGCCCCCTTAAACGGAGCAAGCTCTAACAAATTAACCCTTAAAACCACCCTTGAGTACTGCTCAATAAGAGAAAGTATTCTGATATGTGAAGGCGCTCTAAACTCTGCCCAAGTGGCCTCCGGAACAACCCTCAGGAATCCTTTTAAGGATTCAAATTCCTTCATTAAATTTAGTGAGTATAATAATTCTGAAAGGTGTCTTGGGCCCATGCCCTCAATTTCATTTTTTAGCTTTTCAAACCAAACTCTAAAGCTCACCCTTGAAGGCTTAACCCCCAAATGAGCATAGCCTGAAAGGATCTCGACTAAGTTCTTAACATCCAGCTCTATAGTCTTCTCAAGTAACGCATCCTCTAAACGCTTTAAAAAACTCTCTGTAGGCTGAGTCTTAACTTTTCCAAATAAATTTACAATCGTTGCAAGCTGACCACCTGAAAACTCATCTAGCTTAAGGCCTATCGCCTCCTCAAAGGACTTTAAAAATTCATACTCTAAATGGTAAAGGCCGCCTTCACGTATAATAATAAAAACCTTCATTAAGTGATCAGCTGAAATTTGACTAAGCCATTTTCTTATTCCTCTTTTAAAAATTCTTATATGGCTAAATTTTAATTTTAAACGCCCCCTTAAAAGAGATTGATGAAGCTGCTCTACAAAAAGCTCAGCTTCTTTAGCTGTTGAGACTTTTTCAATTACTGAATTTAGTTTTCCAGGACTTCTTACAAAAAAGGATGGCTGTTGCTTAACCAGTAGCAAAGCAGAGCAAGATAGATTTGCCTGAGCAAAAGAGCTAAATATTGTCATTAAAAATGCGGTCACTAAGACCATCTTAAATCTATTTAGAGCTCTACTAATTCCACAAAACACCATAGGCTTACACTTGCCACTTCCATGCCAATGAGAACCTGTTTCTTAAAGGAAAATTAGCGATTTTTGTCACCCCTTTGTAATCTTTATCTACTTTTTTTTAGGTTCTTGATCACAGCCTTTTAAGTGTCTGATTTTAAAGTCTTTTTTTGTTTTATTCTTTGGCACTCCATTTGAAGTTATAGCTATGGAGGCTTCACACATGAAAAGTTTTTTCTTAGCTTTAAATTTTTCTGCAATACTGCTTTTTGTTGCCTGCACACCTACAAGCAGTCTTCAACCTGATGAAGTACTTTTAAACAACAGCAGAAATAGAATTGGCGAGCCCCCTACAAGCATTAGCGCAATTGCTACAGCACCTAAAGACAATACCTTTAGCGTTAAAGAAACTAAGCATCTTGAAGAACTTATTGAAAGCTCACAGACCTCAAGGTCCGAAAGCAGAGAAGCCATTTTTATGGGAGAAGACGAGACCCCTCTTTTAAACGGGCCTTTTTCAGACGCTTTAGAGTCTGGACTAGCTGTAAAACCTAGAGAAAATATTCAAGTTGCATGGCCCTTAGATATTATTAATGGCTATCTAAAAGTAAGAAACAACCGCGAAGGCTCTTCTTGGATAAAATACAACAACAACCTTAATCAGGCTCAAGTTATATTACTAGAGGACTTTTTAATCCCACAAGTTTCAATTAATGACTCTCGTTTGGTGATTACTCCTAAGGAAACAGATGAAGTCGATGAACCTATTCAGACTATCCCCATTGCTGTATCCAGTGAAGAATCTAAAGAGATCTTTTACACTCCAGCCCCAACTGAGGAAACTGATGAAGACCTTGTTTTTCAAGAAGCAAAACCTCTTGACCCTAAACCTAGTGATATACAAGATGAAGAGTTTTTAACAGTAACAGAAGGAGAAGACGAGACTCTGCCCCTTCCTGCTGAACCCTTTATAGATGACCCTATTATAAATGTCGCGCAAGATAATGACCCTGATGTTGTAGCTGCAGAGCCAAGCATCAACCACGAGCACTCCCTCGCTCCAGAGAGATCTCCAAGACCCAAGCCTCGCCCTGATGACGCCAGTACAGTAGAAACTGAAATTGAGCACTCCCACGCGCCTTCAAAAAGCCCTCGACCCAAAGCAAGGCCTTATAGTTTAATGGACGACCACACCCCTTTGCTTTCAGCTACCAGCCCCTCAACTCAAGAACTTCTAAGCAGTCTTGGAGTTTCAGAGGCCTCTATTTTAAATGAAACCCAGTACTTAAGAAATGGAGAGAGACAAATATCAGAAGTGTTCCCTAGAGCCTATAAGCATTTTTCAGCATGCACATTTAATCCTGCACAAGGGTCTGCAAAAAGTCGATGTTATAAAGAGCTTGTCTTATCTGAAGAGTTCACTGATTTCTTAGAACAAAAAGGACAGACTTGTGCAGAAAATGCAGCACAACACGTCTTTGAAAAAACACCTCTAAAAGTTCTGTTTAAAACTAACGGAGGCTCTCTAAATAGAGACGATTCAACGTCATTGCATTATAGAGGTCGAGCGTTAGATATTTTTAAAGTTTCTTTATACTTTGAAGCAGGATCAAGCCCAAGAGAAATCCCTTTTCATAGAAATGAAACTGACGGCCGGTCTGTAACTGAAAGACAAAACCATACCTTTTATTGGTCTTTTCAAGGCTGCTGGAAAAAAGAAATTGAAGAACACCACCGAGCCAAATCTTGTGGAGGAAGAGGAAGGGGCGTTTTAACCTATACATATAATACTGCCCATCACAACCATATGCATATATCACTTCCTGTCTGTAGAGACTTGAGAAAACGTTTTAACCTAAAATCAACTTAATAAGGACTTTAAAGTGAAACTAACTATTTTTACAACATTTCTATTATTATACTTTGGCTCCCTGGCATCAGTTCACGCAAGCTTAGAACTTGAACAGCATTACCAACCAAAAACTTACACAAAGTATACTATCGATTTAGAAAAAGAAGATCTTTCATTCATAATTTTTAAAATCAATCGTGATGAACCTCACTTAAATCCTCTTTATTTTGATGTTTACTTTCAATGTTCAAAAAATAAAAGCTTCTATAAATTAAAAAGAAACTTTGGCCCATATCAAAGTGAACTTTCTTACTGTTCTAATAGTAAGCCTCTTGTTCAAACAAAAGATGGGAAAAATTACCTAAGTCTACCTCTTACACTTGCAGACCCTGAAACAGGATGCGCTTCAGAGCCAAATAGAGAGGAGATATTTAATATTAAAGAGATAAAAAAACACTGCAACAGCATGCCCTCTGAAGTGCCAAAGGACTAATCCCTTAAACTAAAAAGCTTTTATGAAACTTAAGATGATCTTCCATAAAAGTAGATATAAAATAATATGAGTGGTCATAGCCTTTGCGGTAATTAACCTCTAGGCCCTGCTTAGACCCCTCACACACTTCTTCAATGTTCTTAGTCATTAGGCTTTTTCCTAAAAACTCATCGTCTAAGCCCTGATCTATTAGAATTTTTTGAGAATGAGCAGCTCCTTCCTTAATCAATTCACAAGCATCATAAGCTTTCCATAGGTTTTCATCATCACCCAAGTAACCTCTAAAAGCCTTTTGTCCCCACCCAACTTTTACAGGGTTTACGATAGGAGCAAAGGCAGAAATAGACTTATACTTATCCAGGTTTTTTAAGCCTATAGTCAAAGCCCCGTGTCCCCCCATAGAGTGACCAAAAATACTTATATTACTTTTTAAATTATATCTTTCATTTAAAAGAGCATAGATCTCTTCATTGACGTATGAATACATATTGTAATGACCTTTATAACCATCTGTTAAAGAGTCCACATAAAAACCAGCTCCTGATCCAAAATCATAGGTTTCATGCTCTCCAGGCAAGTCTGTACCCCTAGGAGAGGTGTCAGGACAGACTATCACAAGCCCTAATTCATTTGCTACTCTTTGCGCCCCAGCTTTTGTAATAAAGTTTTCCTCATTACATGTAAGACCTGATAACCATATTAAGCCACCTTTAATATCTTTAACATTCTCAGGTCTTGAAACAGCAAGTTTCATCAGTGTTTTAGTCCACTTTGATTCATGCTCAAAAAACTCTGTAACACCACCAAAAGATTTATGACTTTTTAATAATTCCATTAAGCTTATCCTTTTAAAATTTAACCACTGATCTAATAGCTTTTCCATCGTGCATATAATCAAATGCCTTATTAATATCTTCTAGAGGCATCTCAAAAGTAACCAAGTCATCTAAATTGATTTTACCTTCCATATATTTATCTACATAACCTGGAAGCTCTGTTCTTCCTTTAACCCCACCAAAAGCAGATCCTCTCCACGATCTTCCAGTCACCAGCTGAAAAGGCCTTGTGCTAATCTCTTGTCCTGCTCCAGCAACACCTATGATAATGGACTCCCCCCAACCTTTATGACAACACTCTAAAGCTGATCTCATAAGGTTAACATTTCCAACACATTCAAAAGAAAAATCCACGCCACCTTCAGTAATAGCAACAATATGCTCAACGATATCTTTATCTATTTCTTTAGGGTTGATAAAATCTGTCGCTCCAAATTTTTCAGCCATTTCTCTTTTTTCATTATTAATGTCTATTGCTATAATTCTTCCTGCTTTAGCCATAACAGCACCCTGAATAGCAGAAAGACCAATTCCCCCAATTCCAAAAACTGCAACCGTGTCACCTTCTTTTACCTTTGCTGTATTTAAAACAGCTCCAATTCCAGTTGTCACACCACAGCCAAGAAGACACACCTTATCTAAAGGGGCTTTAGAATTCACTTTTGCTAAAGAAATTTCTGCAACAACAGTCTTTTCAGCAAAGGTCGATGTTCCCATATAATGAAAGATAGGCTTGCCATCTTTTGAAAACCTAGATGTCCCATCAGGCATTAAGCCTTTTCCCTGAGTTTCCCTCACTCTTTGGCAAAGATTTGTTTTACCTGATGTACAAAACTTACAAGTTCCACACTCAGGAATATATAAAGGAATAACATGATCTCCAACTTTTAGGGTTGTTACACCTTCACCAATCTCTTCAACAACTCCACCACCTTCATGGCCTAGTATTGAGGGGAAAACGCCTTCAGGGTCATCTCCTGATAAAGTAAAGGCATCTGTATGGCATACACCTGTCGCCATTATTTTTACAAGAACTTCACCTTTCTTAGGCCCCTCTAAATCAACCTCTTCAATTTTTAACGGTTCTCCCGGTCCCCATGCTACAGCTGCTTTTACCTTCATATTCTTCTCCTTATCAATAGCCCTCCAAATTACGATAGTTCATAAGAAATGACTAGTTTATTTTTATCTCTGTTGGCGTTGAACACATAGCCACTGTATTATACTCCCTAGTAATGGGAAAGATTCACACAAATATTGCAGTAGGCATAGATGAAGATATTGAAGAGCAGCTTCAATGGCTTTCTCCTAATTATGAAAATTATCATATTTTAAAAAAATCTGTGGATGCTAGAAAACGAGGCTCTCTTAAATTCATATACTCTATTGAGACTTTTCAAAAAGGAGAGCCCTCCAAAAAAGAGCCTATACGCCTAAAGCCTTTGGGAAAATACAACGCTAAACCCGTCGTCATTATTGGGGCTGGCCCCGCGGGTCTATTTGCCGCCTTAAGACTTCTTGAAAGAGGTATTCCCTGTATCCTACTTGAACAAGGTGAAGAGACTAAAAAAAGAGTCCTCTCTATTTCTAAATACTGGAGAAAAGGCATCTTAAACGAGAACTCCAATGTGGGCTTTGGAGAAGGTGGGGCAGGCCTGTTTTCAGATGGAAAACTTATCACCCGAATTAAATCCGACCACATCCCTTATGTAATGCAAAGGCTTGTTCAATTTGGCGCCCCTGAAGAGATTGAGTACTTATCAAATCCACACGTAGGCTCAGACAAAATCAGAAGAGTTATTCCAAAACTCAGAGAGCACATCTTAAGTCTGGGTGGCGAAATTCATTTTAACACTCAGGTTACAAAAATAAATTTTTCTCAGAAATCTGTAACCGGAGTTACTACAAAAAATGTTGTTGATGACACATTTAAAAACTTTGAAACAGATCACATTATTTTAGCAACTGGTCATTCTTCAAAGATTTTTGATCACCTTCATGAAAACGATGTTTTTATGGAGGGAAAATCTTTTGCTGTTGGACTACGCATTGAACACAATCAAGAGCTAATTAACAAGATCCAGTATAAAGAGTTTTCAGACCATCCTAAACTTGGAGCAGCAAACTATAAACTTGCCTATACCAATAAGGACCATGGTGTAGGTGTTTACAGTTTTTGTATGTGCCCTGGAGGGTATGTTTTATCAAGTGGGACTGAGCAGGGACATCTCGTCTCTAATGGAATGAGTAACTATAATAGAAACTCAAAGTTCGCTAATGCGGCAATGGTCTTAAGCATCGATCATCAAAAAACTTTTGGCGATGACTTGATGGGCGGAATGAAGTTTAGAGCGTCTTTAGAGGCGCAGGCTTTTAAAATGGTTCAAAAAAACCAAGGGACAAAGGAACTTCCAGCACAATATTTAAGTGACTTCTTAAGTAAAAAAATAAGCTCAAGTCTTCATAAAACATCTTCACCTTCTGGAGCTGTAAGTTCTCCACTTCATGAACTTTTTGATAATAAATTTCATTCTCGATTTTCTGATGCTATAGAAGTTTTTAATAAACGAATGCGAGGTTTTTCAAACGATGAAACTATTCTTTTTGGAGTTGAATCAAGAACATCATGTCCTGTAAGAATAACAAGAGATAATAAGACTTTAGAGTCAATATCTCATAAAGGACTTTATCCTACAGGAGAAGGCGCTGGCTATGCTGGCGGGATCACAAGTGCCGCTTGTGATGGCGTTAAAGTGGCGGATCAAATCTACTCTTTATTTAAACCAACACCTTAAACTGTTATCTCTCCACTTTAAAAAAACACGACTTTTGAATAAATTTGCTAAAAAATACACCTTTCTAAATAGGCTGTATTTACAAATACTTATATAGCCCTCTTCTCCTGCCGAGCAGATATATGGAGAAAGAATGTATAAAAATATAACACTGCTTTTTGCAGTATACTTTTTATTAGGATGCGGGGACAAAGTTTATAACTTTGCTGAGCCGGAGAACAATACTGAAAATCCAGCACCCCCTAGTCCTTCGCCATCACCGCAAATTGAAATATTAATTGCAAGTGGAGATGGAAACCACAGAGGCATAAGCTCTTATAACGTTGATGGAACCTTTCACAATCAAATCATTAATTTAAGAAACTTTGGCTCAACTCCAAACGGTTTGGCTGTTGGTCCGGGTAATGACTTTTTAGCAAACACTGATGGTGCTGACAGCATCTTAAAAATTCCTTACTCAGACAACTATGAATTCTTTTATGGGTCAGCTCTTCTAAATGGCGGCCTTTACGATATTGAATACGGTCCAGTACTTGATTATTACTACGTTGTTGAATCTGCCAACATTGAGGTTTTTGATTCATCAGGGACAAGAATTGCCCCTGCAAGAATTCCTCCTACTGTTGGAGCTTGCACTTTAACCGCTCCTAGAAATATGCATGCAACTGATGATGGCTTTTTATATGTAGCAGATTACACAGCAGGAAGAATTCATAAGTATGATATTACAAACACAACAGCTACTTGTGTTAACTCTTATGATATTTCAGGAACACAGCCTTACGCCGTGATCAAACACTCAAATGGGCTTTTGTATTTCACATCGTATGCTGATGATGCAGTTTATACTTATGATGAAGTAACCACTACAGCGACAAATGTTTTTGATCCAGGCTTAACAATATTAAGAGACCCACGAGGTCTTGCAGAGCTTCCTGATGGCAACATTATTATTTCATCATCATATACTGACTCTATAGAAAGAATTGATGAGGCTGGTGTTAGACAAGGAATCACACCTTTTATTCAAGATATCTACTCTCTTAATATTACGGATGTAGAAGTCATCTCACACTAATCAATTAGAAGACTAAACCAAGTTTCTTTAAAAATTGTCTCTTTATGAGAATTTTTAATTTGAGTATCCCCTCCAGAATGAAAAAGATCTCATTGTCGCTACAGTTAACCGCTTTAGGTTTTCTTTCACAAACTTTATAAACAAATTCCACTTAGACTATTTAGGATACGTTTTTCTCCTCCGAATACCTATCTGGAGGAAACATGATATTTAACATATTTCTAAAGACCAGCTTCATTCTCTTACTAATAGGCTGCTCTAATGACAGCAGTCACCAAGTAGCCGAAGACCCTCAATTAGTAATTCCTGAGGGCACCCCAGATTTCACATCTGAACCATTTTCAATAATAATCTCAAGCGGAGACACAAACCATAGAGGAATAAGCTCTTATAACCTTGACGGAACTTTTCACAAGCAAATCATCAACCTAAGAAACTTAGGCTCAACCCCTAATGGCTTAGCTGCCGGCCCTGATAACACTTTCTTAACCAGCACAAATGGTGCTGATAGCATTTTACAAATCCCTTATGCCGATGAGTATGAGTTCTTCTATGGCTCATCTTTATTAAATGGAAACCTTTACGATATAGAACACAACCCTCTACTTGATTACTATTATGTAGTTGAAACTAAGAATATTGAAGTTTTTGATTCTTCAGGATCAAGGGTTTCTTCAGCAAGAATACCCACCACTGTTGGAGCCTGTACTTTAACAGCCCCTAGAAACATGCACATCACTGATGACGGCTTTTTGTATGTAGCAGACTACACAGCAGGAAGAATTCATAAGTATGATGTTACAACCTCAACAGCAACATGTGTTAACTCTTACAATATTTCAGGGACAGACCCTTATGCTGTGATCAAACACTCAAACGGCTTGTTGTATTTCACATCATACGCTGATGACGCAGTTTATACTCTCGATGAAAACAGCTTAACTGTTACAAATATCTTTGAGCCGGGCCTCTCCATACTAAGAGACCCAAAAGCCTTAACAGAGCTTCCTGATGGGCATGTTATTGTATCTTCATCTGTAACAGACTCTATAGAAAGAATTGATGAGACTGGTGTTAGACAAGGAATCACACCTTTTATCCGTGACATCTACTCATTAAACATCACTGATATAGAAGTGATATCTCATTAAATTTTAATCTAGGTCACTTGTTTTTGAGCACTTCATTCCAATTGGAAGGTGGTCACTAACAAGGTCTGTATAAAGTCTATACCTTTGAGGTCCGTTGATAAACTGGTTAAGAGTTTTGCATTCAAAAGAATTCTTCCAAACATCCGCTAAAGACGCTGGCTTATTAATCTGGCCATCCCAGCAGCTAGTGTATCCAGATCTCACATTAACATCTTTTGTGGTAAACAAGTCCCCTTTTGAACTTACATAAGTGATCTTTGAGATTCTTTCATACTGAGCCTTTGAAAGTTTATGTATTTGAGCCTCTGTCTTTACAAAGTAATGCTCAAAACCCTTCCAATAACTTTTATCATTTACAAAGTCTAAAACAGCAGCCTCTAAAGGCTGGCACTCTTCCATAGAATTTTCAGCATCATACATAAAATGGTCATAAGCACTCTTTAAACCATTTGTTTCACCAATAGAAGTCTTCGAGCCAATAGCCACAGTAGAGTATTTAAAGTTGTCCTTAAAAAAGTCCCAGTAGTATTGGTTCTTTGCATCTTCTAGATTTAAATCCCCACCTAAAACAACATCTGTATCACCTTCTAAAGAAGCAATTGATTCCATTTCTCTTAGAACTAAAGAAACTTCGTTAAACCTCGCTATTTTCTCAGGAGAAATCCAAATTTTATAACGCTTTTGAGCTTCTCCAAATACACCGCCATTAACGATGTCTTTTAAAAATGCCTTATATACTTTTCCATGCTCTTTAATATAAAGATTAAACTCTTCATAACGGCTTAGATCTGAAAACAATAAGATCATATTGTTTAAAATCGTATTTCTATCAGCTTTAGGAATGCTGTCTTTATATTTCTCTTCCCAAACATCTAAAACCACATCTGGTAGTTCTGTTCTTAACACCTCTTTAACTTTCATTAAATTGGCATAAACTCTCGGCTTAGAATATTTAAACTTTATAACAGGACCGTAGTCTTCACTTAAAGCATAGTCCTTACTTTTAGACATCGTAAGAAAATCCATATGTTTTTTAAGGAGTCTTAACGCTGTGCTGTCTAGTGTATTTAAAAATTCTCCCTCTTTATGAAAAGTCTTGTTTAAAAACCCGTTTACTTTCTCAAGACACTCAAACCCACATGAGCCACCTACAGAAATAGGCTCTTGGTATCTTGCATGGTAAGAAAGCATTTGAAAATCAAAACCTGAACCAATTTTAAATCTTGCTGAAAAAGGAACTCTAAAAATATTGTTCTCATCTTCTGTAATGTCTAACAAGCAAGCGTAACTTTTATTTAAGTGTGGAGATTCAAAAGGTCTTGTATGCTTAGGCCCCACTGTACCACCTGCAAAAACTAAATTCTTTTTCTCTCTTAACTTTCTATTATAAACTTCACAGTACTCTGAATTACGCAGCGAGACCCTGTCTTTTCTATAATAAAAACCTAAAAGCTCTTCGTTATCACTTTGTCCAACAGGTGAGATGATCAAAGACCATGATGTATTTGATTTTCTAAGTTCTAATAAAAGCTTTAAATAACCTGGCTTGTGATAAAGATTTTTAAAGTCTAACTCTGGATGCTTTAAAAGGTTCATGTTTGATTCATACTCTTCACTAATTGAGTGGTGCATTTCAGAAACAGCTACAACATCATAGTTCTTAATTATATTCGCTGTAAGCTTGTAGTCTTTAAACCTACTGTCTCCTGATCCAAGCTTAAAGATATTAAAGGCTCCCATATTAAATGAAGACCCTCTTTTAGAGGTTTTAGCAGCCTTTGAGTCATAAAGATGGTATAAATCATTGCATGAAACATTTATGCTGTGACCCTCTAGAGATGTTTTATTCAGACCACACTCACTTAAGTTATCAAGATCAGAATCTCTATGAGCGAAAGACAAAGACGAAACTAATAATACTGCAATTGTGAAAATCTTTTTCATACATATATTGTAAGGGTCCTCAAACTGGACTCAAGTCAGGATTATGTTTGTTGTACTGCGTCCTTTAAAGCTAACATAGTGACTATGGCCATTAATTATCAGCTGAATAAGTCTAAATACCTTATGGATACTGAGTTATCAGAACTTAACCGCATTTTAAGTTTATTTAAGAAAAAAGATGCAAGGAACACTTGCATGGTTGAGCTTGCCTTAAATACAGGCGCAAGAGCTTCTGAACTTTTAAATATACGATGGATGGACTTAGACACCACTGAAAAAACGGTTTTTATAAAAGGCTTAAAAGGAAGTAACGATCGAGAGATTCCTATTCAGCCAGACCTATATGAACGGATAAAAAAACTTAAAAACCCCGAGGCTTTACTAAAGGACTCTGTCTTTAATATTTCTTACCCAAGACTTATTCAAATTTGGAATGACTACAAACCTGTTAATAAAAAATTTCACTCCTTAAGGCACACTTTTGCTCTAAACCTTTATAAAAAAACAAGGGATTTACGGTTGGTACAAGTTGCTCTGGGACATAGAAATATTCAAAACACCATCGTATATGCTGAGTATGTTTACTCTACTGAAGAACTTAGAAAATTAATACTTTAAGAACACCTTGAACATAATGAGCTCACTTCTATGTGCTGAATTGATTTCGTCTTTAAACCAAAAATAGCAGCAAGCTGTTTTTCTTTTTCCTTACTCAAGGTTGGCTCATAAATTTTATGACACTTAGGGCATTCCACAGAATAATGAAAGCTGTGGCTACAGGACTGGTGACTACACAGGTTAATCTTTCCATCACTATGAGCATGTACAAGCTTATAATCTTTTAAAGTTTCAATAAATCTATAGACTGAAGCTTCGTCTATTTTCACCCCGTCGTTATTTAAAGATCTATAAATATCCTTAATTGAAACTGAAACCTTTAAACCTTTTAGATATGAAATCACAGCTTTTCTCTGCTCTGTAACCCTTAGGCCG